>NZ_JBEYRP010000006.1:0-175851 GCF_040704085.1 Streptomyces sp. NPDC047841 | reverse complement strand
CGGCCCTGGACGCGGCGACGGCAGAGTGCCGCTCCGAGGTGCTGACCGTGCAGCCGACCAGCCGCCGGATGGAGCACACCCTGCTCCAGGGCCTGGAAACGCGACCGCCCCCTCCTCGAACGCGGCGTGCGCATCCGGACCCTGTACCAGCACACCGCCCGCTACAGCCCCGAAACCCTCGGCTACGTGGCCCAGTTCTCCGTCGGCAAGGTGGAGTACCGCACCATCGACGAACTGGTGGAGCGGCTCATCATCTGCGACGAGACGGTCGCCTTCATCCCCGTCCGCGACGACCGCCAGGTCGCCCTGGAACTGCGCCACCCCGGCCTGGTGCGCTACCTGATCAAGGTGTTCGAGTTCATGTGGGCCCGTGCCGTGCCGATGAGCACCGGCGCCCCCTACGAGACGGCCCCGGACGGCATCACGGACATCCAGCACTCCATCGCCAAGCTCCTGGTCGAGGGCCACGTCGACGAGGCCATCGCCCGCCGTCTCGGCATGAACGTGCGCACCTGCCGGGCCCACATCGCCAAGCTGGCCCAGGCCCTCGGCAGCGGCAGCCGCGCGCAGCTCGGCTACCTCATCGCCCAGTCCGGCATCCTCGACCGGAAGCACTGAGGCGCGGCGCCACCGGGCTCAGCGCGCGGCCGGGGGCTCCTGCTCCGGGCCGGCGAGGGCGGTGCTCGGCAGGGGCGGCCGGTGCCCGTCCAGGCCGACCTGGGCGATACGGACGCCGAGCTGGGTACGGCTGGCCGCGCCCAGGGTCTCCGACAGGCGCGCGATATGGGCCCGGCAGGTGCGCACGCTGATGCCCAGGCGCTCGGCGATGACCGCGTCCTGGTGCCCCTCGGCGAGCAGCGCGGCGATGGACTGCTCGCGGTGCGAGATGCCCTCGATGCCGGTGTCGGGGAGCGGGGCCGTGAGCGGGATCGCCAGGCGCCAGAGCCGTTCGAAAACCGTCACGAGGTAGGCCACCAGGGCCGGGTGACGCAGCTCCAGGGCCATCGTGCGGTCGGTGTTGGCGGGGATGAACGCCACCGTGCGGTCGAAGAGGATGAGCCGGTCGATGACCTCGTCCAGGGTGCGCGCCTCCACGGCGTCGCCCATCAGCTCCAGGTAGTTCAGCAGGCCCTGGCCGTGCCGGGCCACATGCGTGTACAGGTCCCGCATCCGCACGCCCCGGCCGCGCAGCGCCAGCGCCCGGTGCAGGCCCTCGGAGAGCTCCGCCTCCCGCCGGATGCCGCCGGGCTGCACGGTGAGCACCTCGGTGGTGCACGCCTCGGTCGCCTCGTCCATCGCGGCCTGGATGCGGGAGAGCCCGTCCAGGACCCGGATGGCGCTGCCCTCGGCCGGCGCCGCCAGCGCGTCCAGCCGCCTCCCCAGGCCCCCGTACCACTCGAACGCGGCCACCGCCGAGCCCACCCGCCGCTGGCTCGCGCTGACCTCGTCGTAGACCCCGCGCAGCAGCCGGGTCATGACCTCCTGCGGGGAGGTCGGCACCAGCCATTCCATGTCGTCCGGGTCCGGGTGCAGCAGGGCCAGTTCCAGCAGGCAGGGCACCGGTTCGGCGTCCGTGCGCGGCACCCGCCCCCGGCGCACGGCACGGGAGTACACCCGGTCCCCGGCTGCACACAGCCGGTCGGCACCGTGAGGATGCTCCTCCGCCCCGTGCCCGGCCATCGCCCATTCCACCCCCGGTGTGCTGCCTCTTCCGTGGCGCAACTATGCGCGGCGCCGAACCGGGTCCGCAACACGGCTCCTTCCACGGCGGCCACCGGAAAGTGGCGTTGCGTCCGGGTTTCGGCACCGGCCCGCGCCGCTCACCGCGACGAGCCGGGGGTGGAAAAGCGGGTGTCCTACTTCAGGCCGATCGTCGTGCAGGCCGCCTTGTACCTGGCGGTGCAGATGTCCCCGACGGTGTAGATGCCGTCCGCGACGACCGTGTCCTTGACGGTGCGCTGGGTCAGCGCGGTCACCTGGACCAGCTTGGCCGGGATGTCCTTGGTGGTGGGGCTGTCCACCCGGTCCTGGGTGAGGGCGTCGAACTGGATGTCCTTGCCCTGGAGCTTGGTGACGGCCATCTGCGCGGCGGCCTCGGCCTCGTCCGGGTAGGACTTGTAGACGCTCATGTACTGCTCCCCCGACACCACCCGCTGCACGGCGTCCAGTTCGGCGTCCTGCCCGGTGATCGGGGGCAGCTTGGTGACACCGGCCGCCTTCAGGGCCTTGATGATGCCGCCCGCCATGCCGTCGTTGGCGGAGTAGACGCCGGCGATGTTGTCCTTGCCGATCTTCGCGATGGCCTTGGCCATGTTGGCCTCGGCGTTCTCCGGCTTCCACTTGACGGTGTCGAAGCTGTCCGCGATGTCCACCTTGCCGTTCAGCTCGGAGAGCGCGCCCTCCTTGAACTGCTTGGCGTTCGGGTCGGTGGGCGAGCCGTTCATCATCACGATCTTGTCGGAGGTGTCGACGCCCGGGCCCAGGGCCGCCAGCAGCGTGCGGCCCTGCACCTCGCCGACGAGTTCGTTGTCGAAGGAGATGTAGGCGTCGATCGGGCCCTCGGCGAGACGGTCGTAGGCGATGACCGGGATGCCCGCGTCCTTGGCCTTCTTCACCTCGCCGGCGATGGCGTGCGCGTCGACCGCGTCGACCAGGATGACGTCGACCTTGCCGTCGATCATGTTCTGCATCTGCTCGGACTGCCGGGCCGCACTGGCGTCCGCGTTGGCGTACTCCACCTTGCCCTGCTTCTTGGTGAGTTCGGCCACCTTGTCCCTGATGATGGGGTAGTCGAACCTGTCGTAGCGGGTGTTCGCCTTCTCCGGCAGCAGCAGGCCCACCGTGATGTCGTTGCCCTTGGTCGGGCTCGCGCTCGCGCCGTCCCCCGTCACGTTCAGCACGCCACAGCCGGCGAGCGAGAGGGTCATCGTGGACGCGGCCACGGATATGGCGATACGACGCATGCGAGGGCTCACTTCAGGTGCGTTCCGGACGTGGGCGTTGCTATACGGCCCAGGTGTCTGAAAAGACAACGCGCAGGCCACACCCGGCGTCAAGAAGAATCACTTAACGAGTGCGCAACAGCACGCTCCGCTGCACCTGTGAAGGTTACGCGAAACCCGCTTCAAGGACCCTTTACGGGCCGTCCACGTCAAGGGAGTTCATGGGAACGGCAAAGATCCGGACATCCAGGGCGGTCCCGCACGGGCCGTTACCGGACACGAAGAGGGGCCCGGAATCCGGGCCCCTCTTCGTGTGCGCCTGTGCGCGTCAGTCCTGCTGCTGCCGTTTCGGCCGCCACACCACCAACGCGCTGGTCTGCTGCACCTCCTGGTACGGCACCAGGTCGCGCCGGTAGGAGGCGTGCACGGCAGCCTCGCGCTGCTGCATCGCCGCCGCCGCGCCGTCCAGGGCCGCCTCCAGCTCCGCGACACGGTGCTGGAGCGCGGTGACCTGGTTCTCCAGTTCGATGATTCGCTTGATGCCGGCCAGGTTGATGCCCTCGTCCTGCGACAACTGCTGCACCTGGCGGAGCAGTTCGATGTCACGGGCCGAGTAGCGGCGGCCCCGGCCGGCGGTGCGGTCGGGCGAGACCAGGCCCAGGCGGTCGTACTGGCGCAGCGTCTGCGGGTGGAGTCCGGAGAGCTGGGCCGCCACCGAGATGACGTAGACCGGGGTCTCCTCGGTCAGTTCGTACGGCCCACGAAAATTGTCACCGCGTCGACGGCCGTCCATCACTCTCAAGCTCCCTTCGCGGCCTCGAACAGCTCCGCCCGCGGGTCCTCGCCCGCGGTCGCCTCGCGATACGCCTCCAGTGCGTCACGAGCCTTCCCCGACAGGTCCGTCGGGACACGCACCTCGACGGTGACCAGGAGGTCGCCGCGGGTGCCGTCCTTGCGGACCGCGCCCTTGCCCCGGGCGCGCATGGTACGGCCGTTGGGGGTGCCGGGCGGCAGTTTCAGGGTGACGGGCGGGCCGCCGAGGGTCGGCACCCGCACCTCACCGCCGAGGGCCGCCTCGGGGTACGTCACCGGCACGGTGACGGTGAGGTTGTCGCCCTTGCGTCCGAACACCGGGTGCTCGCCGACGTGGACGACCACGTACAGGTCGCCGGCCGGTCCGCCCCGCTCGCCGGGCGCGCCCTTGCCGCGCAGCCGGATCCGCTGCCCGTCGGTGACGCCCGCCGGGATGCGGACCTGCATCGTGCGCGACGACTTGGCGCGCCCGCTGCCCTTGCACTCCGTGCAGGGGTGCTCGGCGATCAGCCCGCGGCCCTTGCAGTCGGGGCAGGGGTCGGTCAGCGAGAAGCCGCCGCCGGATCCCCGGGCGACCTGGCCGGTGCCGACGCAGGTCGGGCACACGCGCGGTGTGCCGTTCTCGTCGCCGGTGCCCGAACAGGCCTTGCAGGGCGCCTGGGAGGACATCCGCAGGGGCACCGTGGCCCCCTCGATGGCCTCCGTGAAGCTCAGCGTGACCTCGGACTCGATGTCCTGGCCGCGCCGGGGCTGGGTCCGCGTGCCCGCGGCGCCGCCGCCGCGGTTGAACAGGCCCCCGAAGACGTCACCGAGTCCGCCGCCGAAGCCTCCGCCCTGGGCGGCGCCTCCGAAGAGGTCGCCCAGGTCGAAGTTGAAGGAGCCGCCGGCCGCGCCCGGCCCCGGGCGGAAGCCGCCGTTGCCGAACAGCGCGCGCGCCTCGTCGTACTCCTTGCGCTTCTTGGGGTCGCCGAGGACGTCGTTCGCCTCGGAGATCTCCTTGAAGCGCTCCTCCGCCTTGGCGTTGCCCTTGTTGGCGTCCGGGTGGAACTCGCGTGCGAGCTTCCGGTACGCCTTCTTGATCTCGGCCTCGGTGGCGTCCTTGGGGACGCCGAGGACCTTGTAGTAGTCCTTCTCGATGAAGTCCTTGGTGCTCATCCTCGACGCCCCTCCTTCCCGTCAGTGTTCCCGTCAGCCCTCGTCCGGGCCACCGTTCTCCTTGTCGTCGGCCGCCGGCGTCTCCTCGGCGTCCTCGGCCTTGACGGTCTGCGCGCCGGGCTGCGGTTCGGCGACGGCCACCCGCGCGGGGCGGATGGTGCGCTCGCCGATGCGGTACCCGGGCTGCAGGATCGCCACGCAGGTCGTCTCGGTGACGTCCGGCGCGTAACTGTGCATCAGGGCCTCGTGGATCGTCGGGTCGAAGGGCTCGCCCTCCTTGCCGAACTGCTGGAGGCCCATCTTGGCCGCGACGGTCTCCAGCGACTCGGCCACCGACTTGAAGCCGCCGACCAGCTCGCCGTGTTCCCGCGCGCGGCCGATGTCGTCGAGCACGGGCAGGAGCTCGGTCAGGAGGTTCGCGATGGCGATCTCCTTGACCGCGATCCGGTCGCGCTCGACCCGGCGGCGGTAGTTCTGGTACTCGGCCTGGAGCCGCTGGAGGTCCGCCGTGCGCTCGCTCAGCGCCGTGCGCACCTGGTCCAGCTGGGCGACCAGACCGGCGTTCTCTGCGTGTCCGTCCCCGGCCGGGGCCGCCCCCTCCTCGGGGGCGGCCTTCGGCTCGGCGTCGTCGGAGGTGGCGCCGGAGGGGACGTCGGGCTTCTCCTCGAAGCCCGGGGTCTCCTCCGTCATTACGCGGCCCCGTCCTTGCGCTCGTCGTCCACGATCTCGGCGTCCACGACGTCGTCGTCGGCCTTGGCCTCACCGGCGCCGGCGGAGGCACCGCCCGCGGCCTGCGCGCCCTGGGCGTCGGCGTACAGCGCCTGGCCCAGCTTCTGCGAGACGGCGGCGACCTTCTCGGTGGCGCTGCGGATCTCGGCGGTCTCCTCGCCCTTGAGGGCTTCCTTCAGCTCGCCGACCGCGGCCTCGACCTCGGTCTTGATCTCGCCGGGGACCTTGTCCTCGTTGTCCTTGAGGAACTTCTCGGTCTGGTAGACCAGCTGCTCGCCCTGGTTGCGGGCCTCGGCGGCCTCGCGGCGCTTGTGGTCCTCCTCCGCGTAGCGCTCGGCCTCCTCGCGCATGCGGTCGACCTCTTCCTTCGGGAGCGAGGAGCCGCCGGTGACGGTCATCTTCTGCTCCTTGCCGGTGCCGAGGTCCTTCGCCGTGACGTGCATGATGCCGTTGGCGTCGATGTCGAAGGAGACCTCGATCTGCGGGACGCCACGCGGCGCCGGCGGCAGACCGGTCAGCTCGAACATGCCGAGCTTCTTGTTGTAGGCCGCGATCTCGCGCTCGCCCTGGTAGACCTGGATCTGCACCGACGGCTGGTTGTCCTCGGCCGTGGTGAAGATCTCGGAGCGCTTGGTCGGGATCGTGGTGTTGCGCTCGATCAGCTTGGTCATGATGCCGCCCTTGGTCTCGATGCCGAGGGACAGCGGGGTGACGTCGAGGAGCAGGACGTCCTTGACCTCGCCCTTGAGGACACCGGCCTGGAGCGAGGCGCCGATGGCGACGACCTCGTCCGGGTTCACACCCTTGTTGGCCTCCTTGCCGCCGGTCAGCTCCTTGACGAGCTCGGCGACGGCGGGCATGCGGGTGGAGCCACCGACGAGGACGACGTGGTCGATCTCGTTGATGGAGATGCCGGCGTCCTTGATGACGTTGTGGAACGGCGTCTTGCAGCGCTCCAGCAGGTCGGCCGTCAGCTGCTGGAACTGGGCGCGGGTGAGCTTCTCGTCCAGGTGCAGCGGGCCCTCGGCGGACGCGGTGATGTACGGCAGGTTGATCGAGGTCTCCGTGGAGGAGGACAGCTCGATCTTGGCCTTCTCGGCGGCCTCGCGCAGGCGCTGGAGGGCCATCTTGTCCTTGGACAGGTCCACGCCGTGACCGGACTGGAACTGCTTGACCAGGTAGTCGACGACGCGCTGGTCCCAGTCGTCACCACCGAGGTGGTTGTCGCCGTTGGTGGCCTTCACCTCGACGACGCCGTCGCCGATCTCCAGCAGGGACACGTCGAAGGTGCCGCCACCGAGGTCGAAGACGAGGATCGTCTGGTCGTCCTTGTCGAGGCCGTAGGCGAGCGCGGCCGCGGTGGGCTCGTTGACGATGCGCAGGACGTTCAGACCCGCGATCTCACCGGCCTCCTTGGTGGCCTGGCGCTCGGAGTCGTTGAAGTAGGCCGGGACGGTGATGACCGCGTCCGTGACCTTCTCGCCCAGGTAGGCCTCGGCGTCCCGCTTCAGCTTCTGCAGGATGAACGCGGAGATCTGCTGCGGGTTGAAGTCCTTGCCGTCGAGCTGGATCTTCCAGTCGGTGCCCATGTGGCGCTTCACCGAGCGGATGGTCCGGTCCACGTTCGTGACCGCCTGGCGCTTGGCGACCTCGCCGACGAGCACCTCGCCGTTCTTGGCGAAGGCGACGACGGACGGCGTGGTCCGGGCACCCTCGGCGTTGGTGATGACGGTGGGCTCGCCGCCCTCCAGAACGCTGACGACGGAGTTAGTCGTGCCCAGGTCGATGCCGACCGCACGTGCCATGGTTGATTCCTCCAGCTGACTTGAGTGGAACAGGCTCAAGTGTGCACGAGGAGACCCGCTGGGTCAACAGACCTGAGCCAACAAGGCTCAACTCTTATCCGTTCCTTACACGCAAGTGCCCGCTGACCTGCGTCGATGGCGGGCGGCGGCCCTGCGGAGCGGGAATCAAAAGGAGCACGAGAACGGCGAAGGCGACCCCACCGGCCACCCAGAGCACGGCCGAGTCCCCCGTCCAGCCGGTGTGCACGAGCACCCCCACGAGCACCGAGGAGAAGGCGCCGGCCCCCAGCAGCACCACCGACGCCTGCGGGGCGAGCCCGAGCCGCCGCAGCCGGTGGGCGAGGTGGTCGGGACCGCGCCGCAGCAGCGGGCGCCGGGCCACTCCCCGGGCGAGGACCACGAGGAGGGCGTCGGCGACGGCCACGGCACCGAGGCAGAACACCACGGCCGCGCTCGGCCCGATGTCGTACCCCGCGCGCGTGAAGACCACCGCCGACGACAGCACGAACCCGGTGAACAGCGAGCCGCAGGCGCCGAGCCCGACCCGCGCGGGGTGCCAGTTGTGCATCAGGAAGCCGGTGAGCGCGGCGGCGACCACGCTCAGCAGCACGGCGAGCCCGTCCATCACCTCGGCGGCGGCACAGGCTCCGGCACCGAAGGCGGTGACCACGCCGACCGTCCCGGCCAGCCCGTCGGCGTGGTCGAGCCCCTTGAAGGCGAGGGTGGCGAGGACGATCCAGCCGATGGCCAGCAGCCCGCCCGGCACGCCCGTCTCGTCGTAGGGCACCACGCAGACCGCCGCCACGGCCGTACCGGTGACGAGCACGCGCGCGCGGAGCCGCCACACGTCGGCCACCAGGCCCAGCCCGGCGACGGCGGCGGCCGCCACGAGCAGCCGTCCGACCCCGTCCCCGAGCGGGGCGACCCGGGTCCACTCACCCGTTCCGGCGACCAGGCAGGTGACGATCACGACCGCGAGACCGCCGAGGAGGGGCAGCGGCCGCTGGCGGCGCCGGTCCAGGATTCCGGCCCTGCGGGCGGGCAGCCGGAGCGCCGCCGCGAGCACGGCGGTGAAGAGAAGGGCTGCGGTGGCGGCGGCGATCCCGTAGAGCACGGCTCTAAGGTAGGGGCGAAAGTATCAATTCGGTACGAATAACACGATCCGATTGACGGGCGGCGACCCAGATCACCCCGCGCTCTGCTGCATCCCGACGGAAGATGGGGGTAGTCTCAGACGGACTGCATAAGTTACCGCTTAGTAATGTCGATCAGCTCAGACAGCTCGTGTCGACCGAGGCCGCCTCAGGAGCCCCAATGCAACTCGCCGCGATCATCGTGTCGCTGGTCCTGATCGTGGTCGGCGTGGCACTGTTCGGCCGCGCCCTCCTGCAGATCTACAACTTCATGCGGCTGGGCCAGCCGGTGCCGGCCGGCACGCGGACCGACGATCCCACACAGCGCACCCTCACCGTGGTGAAGGAGTTCCTCGGCCACACGCGGATGAACCGCTGGGGCGTCGTCGGCGTGGCGCACTGGTTCGTGGCGGTGGGCTTCTTCACGCTCCTGCTGACGATCGTCAACGCGTTCGGGCAGCTGTTCAAGGCGGACTGGCTGCTGCCGGTCCTCGGCGACTGGGCGCCGTACAACGTCTACGTCGAGTTCATCGGCACCATGACGGTGATCGGCATCCTCGCCCTGATCGTCATCCGCCAGCTGAGCCACCCGCGCAAGCCGGGCCGCAAGTCCCGCTTCGCCGGCTCCAACTTCGGCCAGGCGTACTTCGTCGAGGCCGTCATCCTCATCGTCGGCGTGTGCATCTTCATGCTGCACGCCCTCGAAGGCGCCCAGCACCACGTGGACGGCTACGAGGCCTCGTTCTTCATCTCGTACCCCGTCGTCTCCTGGCTGGAGCACGCGGACGTCTCCACGCTGCAGAACCTCACCTACTTCTTCGCCGGCCTGAAGATCGCGACCTCCTTCATCTGGATGATCACGGTCGCCCTGAAGACCGACATGGGCGTGGCCTGGCACCGCTTCCTGGCGTTCCCGAACATCTGGTTCAAGCGCAACGCCACCGGCGAGACCTCGCTCGGCGCCCTGCTGCCGATGACGTCCGGTGGCAAGCCGATCGACTTCGAGGACCCCGGCGACGACGACGTCTTCGGCGTCTCCCAGGTCGAGCAGTTCTCCTGGAAGGGCCTGCTCGACTTCTCCACCTGCACCGAGTGCGGCCGCTGCCAGTCGCAGTGCCCCGCCTGGAACACCGGCAAGCCGCTCTCCCCGAAGCTGCTGATCATGTCGCTGCGGGACCACGCCCACGCCAAGGCGCCGTACCTGCTGGCCGGTGGCGGCAAGACCATGGAGGGCGAGGAGAAGGCGTCCGAGGAGCAGCTGAAGGACGTTCCCGCCGCCGCCCTCGCCGAGGCCGAGCGCCCGCTGATCGGCACGGCGGAGGAGAACGGCGTCATCGACCCGGACGTGCTGTGGTCCTGCACCACCTGCGGCGCCTGCGTCGAGCAGTGCCCGGTCGACATCGAGCACGTCGACCACATCGTCGACATGCGCCGCTACCAGGTGATGATCGAGAGCGCCTTCCCGTCCGAGGCGGGCACGATGCTCAAGAACCTGGAGAAGAAGGGCAACCCCTGGGGCCTGGCCAAGAAGCAGCGCCTGGAGTGGACCAAGGAGGTCGACTTCGAGGTCCCGGTCGTCGGCAAGGACATCGAGGACCTCACCGAGGTCGAGTACCTGTACTGGGTCGGCTGCGCCGGCGCCCTGGAGGACCGCGCCAAGAAGACCACCAAGGCCTTCGCCGAGCTGCTGCACATCGCGGGCGTGAAGTTCGCGATCATGGGCGGCGACGAGAAGTGCACCGGTGACTCCGCCCGCCGCCTGGGCAACGAGCCCCTCTTCCAGGAGCTCGGCATGGAGAACGTGATGGCCCTGAACACGGCGTTCGGCGAGGAGCTGGACGACGAGGGCAAGGTCGTCCCCGAGTCCGCGAAGCCCAGGTCGGCGAAGAAGATCGTCGCCACCTGCCCGCACTGCCTCAACACGATCGGCAACGAGTACCCGCAGCTCGGCGGCGACTACGAGGTCATCCACCACACCCAGCTGCTCCAGCACCTGGTGGACGAGGGCAAGCTGGTCCCGGTCACCCCGGTCGAGGGCATCATCACCTACCACGACCCGTGCTACCTGGGCCGCCACAACAAGATCTACACGCCCCCGCGCGAGATCATCGGCAAGGTCCCCGGCCTGCGCAACGAGGAGATGCACCGGCACAAGGAGCGCGGCTTCTGCTGCGGCGCCGGCGGCGCGCGCATGTGGATGGAGGAGCGCATCGGCAAGCGCATCAACAACGAGCGCGTCGACGAGGCCCTGTCGCTGAACCCCGACATCGTCTCCACCGCCTGCCCGTTCTGCCTCGTCATGCTCACGGACTCCGTGAACGGCAAGAAGAACGACGGCAAGGCCAAGGAGTCCATCCAGGTCGTGGACGTCGCCCAGCTGCTGCTCGACTCCGTCAGGACGCCGGCCGACCCGGCGGGCGAGGCCGAGGCGCAGAGCGAGCCGGAGCCGGAGCCGGTGAAGTAACGGCCCCTGGAACCCGACGGCGCCCCCTGACCCGCACGGTCAGGGGGCGCCGTCGTCCGTCCGTCAGGCGCCCTTGGGCGCGGCCTGCTGCACCACCTCGAACGACCACAGGGTCGAGCCGGAGGCCGCGGGCTTCGGACGCTCGCCGCCCTCGCCGCCGCCCTGGTGCGCCGACTTCATCGGCCCCTCCATCCACGCCTGGAAGGACTCCTCGTCACGCCAGCGCGTGTAGACGAGGTACTGGTCGGTGCCCTCGACGGGCCGCAGCAGCTCGAACCACTCGAAGCCGTCGGAGTTCTCCACCGCGTGGGCCCGCGAGGCGAACCGCTTCTCCAGGACCTCCCGCTGCTCGGCGGGAACGGTCAGCACGTTGATTTTCACAACACTGGGCACATGACACCTCTCGTCGAACGGGGCCCCGGCTGGACCCCTCATCCGGATCATGTGCGCGCAGTGTCCTACATGCGACGGTCAAAGAAGCGTGAGGACGACTCCGCGTCGTGCCCTGAAGTGTGGTCCGCCTGACCGCGCCGGCCCCCGGGGACCGTGAAGACGTGGAACGGCTCGGGCAGGCAGCGCGCCGATGTGCCGCCCAGGCGGACACGGGCGAGCGGCAGGCCGGACCAGCCGCCGCTCAGGCCGAGTCGCAGGAGACGCCGCCCGGCGCCGAACCGGCGGTGGCCTCCGGTCTCCACCGGCGGTCACAGCGGCCCCGGGAAAATTCACCGAACTCATGTACAACCCTTACGCCCCGGCGCGAGTCTCATGATCGCCGGCCTCCTGTGAACCGCGGAGCAACTCGCGTCGAACACAGGGAGACCGCACCCCATCGACTGCGGATGCCCGCCAGGCATCCCCCGCATGCCGTAGGAGAAACCGCATGCACAAGCACCGCCGACTCGCCCTCGCGACGGCCACCGCGGCCGCACTGACGGGCGGTCTGCTCACCTTCGCCGCGTCGCCCGCGACCGCCGCGGATTCCGTCAAGGTCGCGAAGGCCGACTTCAACGGCGACGGCATCGGTGACGTCGCCACCTCCGCCGCCGGCGCCTACGTCAGCGGCCACAAGGACGCCGGCCAGATCGTCGTGCTGTACGGCACGGCCACCGGCGTCTCCTCCGCCAAGCGCACCGTCATCAGCCAGAACACCACCGGCGTCCCCGGCACCGCCGAGGCCGGCGACGGCTTCGGCCAGGAGACGGCCTACGGCGACTTCAACAACGACGGCTACGACGACCTCGCCGTCAGCTCCCCCTTCGAGAAGGTCGGCACCGACACCAACGGCGGCGACCTCGTCATCCTGTACGGCTCCAAGACCGGCCTGACCGGCAAGTCCGCCCACCTGGTCGACCCGGCCGCCTCCTCCCACGACTACTGGGGCAAGGACCTCGCCGCCGGCGACTTCGACGGCGACGGCAAGACCGACCTGGTCGTCGGCAGCTCCGCCGCCACGCTCTACCTCTACAAGGGCGGCATCAGCGCCTCCGGCACCGCGGGCAGCGTCACCACCGTCAAGCCGCCCATCCTCTCCGGCAGCAACGACTACCCGTTCGGCCCGATGAGCCTGACCGCCGGCGACGTCAACGGCGACGGCCGCACCGACCTGGTGGTCGACGGCTACGAGACCACCACCCAGTACGGCTGGAACACCAACTACTGGCTGCCCGGCACCGCGAGCGGTCTGACCGGCTCCTCCGCCAAGGCCCTCAAGCCCGGCATCATCACGGCGATCGGTGACATCAACGGCGACGGCTTCGGCGACATCGTCAGCGGCGCCGGCTGGGACGCCACCACCGAGGACGGCACCCCCGTCCCGGACGCCTCCAACGGCGGCCGGGTGAACGTCACCTACGGTTCCGCCTCGGGCCCGGCCGGCACCACCGGCATCAGCCAGAACACCGGCAGCGTCCCCGGCACCTCCGAGAAGGGCGACTCCTTCGGCTGGGACCTCGACCTCGGCGACATCAACGGCGACGGCTACCAGGACCTCGTAGTCAGCGCCCCGCTGGAGGACATCGAGGGCGTCACCGACACCGGCGCGGTCACCGTCCTGTACGGCTCGGCGTCCGGCGTGAACACCGCCTCCGGCGCCCAGTCCTTCAACCAGAACACCACCGGTGTCCCCGGCGGCAACGAGAAGAAGGACCTCTTCGGCATCGACGTCAAGCTCGACGACGTCACCGGCGACGGCAAGGCCGACCTGGTGATCGGCGCGAACGAGGACAGCGGCGACGGTGCCCTCACCTACCTGCCGTCCAACGGCTCGAAGATCACCACCTCGGGCAGCCGCTTCATCGGCGCCGGCAGCGCCGGCGTCTCCACCTCGGGCACCCCGCAGTTCGGCTCCGTCTTCGCCGACTGACCAGCCCTCGTCCCGTTCATCCCCGGCCGGGCCCGCGCGTCGCGTGCCCGGCTCCCTCCCACCCGGAGCCCCGCCTTGCGCAAGCGCGTCCTCCTGCTGGCCGCCACCCTGACCACCGGCCTGCTCACCGCCCTGCCCGTCACCCCCGCCTCCGCCGCGCCCTCCCGGCTCAGCGGCGACTTCAACGGCGACGGCTACCTGGACATCGCCCTGAGCGCCGCCGGCCACCAGGTCGGCTCGGCGCAGCAGGCCGGTGCGGTCGTCGTCCTCTACGGTTCGTCCTCGGGCGTCTCCGCCGCCAAGCGCACCGTCATCACACAGAACTCCACCGGTGTCCCGGGCACCGCCGAGGCCGGGGACCTCTTCGGCCAGAGCCTGGCCGCCGGCGACCTCGACGGCGACGGCTACGCCGACCTCGTCGTGGGCGCCCCCGGCGAGGCCATCGGCGACCGCGACGCCGTGGGCAGCGCCACCATCCTGTGGGGCGGCGCGTCCGGTCTGTCCGGCGGCGCCCTGGTGCCCCAGCCGTCCACCCTGGACGAGTGGGGCAACTTCGCCGCCGGCATCGCGGTCGCCGACTTCGACGGGGACGGCAAGAACGACGTCACCCTGACCGGGCGGACCGAGACCCGCCTGTACAAGGGCCCCTTCACCCGCACGGGCACCCCGGTGAGCAACGTCCGGGTCGGCGAACTGGGCAGCACCACCGAGGTGTTCGCGGGTGACCTGAACGGCGACCGCGCCGCCGAGCGCTTCTACCCGTTCCTCGTCGACGGCGACGAGGGCGGCGACGTCACGTACTTCACCTGGAACGGCTCCAAGCACGTCATGAAGGACCTGCCGAAGGCCGACGGTCTGCCCGGCTCGATCGGTGACATCAACGGCGACGGCTACGGCGACGTGGTCCTCGGCGACCCCACCGACCCGGGCGGCTCCAAGAAGTCCGGCCACAAGGGCGGCCAGATCTCCGTCTGGTACGGCGGACCGAACGGCCCCGACCCCGCCCAGACCCCGACCGTGATCCACCAGGACACCGCGGGGGCGCCCGGGACCGGCGAGGCCGGCGACCTGTTCGGCTCGTCGGTCGGCACCGGCGACATCAACGGCGACGGCTACGCCGACGTCGCGGTCGGCGCGCCCGGTGAGGCCATCGGCACCATCCGCGAGGCCGGCGCGGTGACGGTCTTCCTCGGCTCCGCCAAGGGCCTGACCACCAAGGGCGCGAAGACCTGGACGCAGGACACGGAGGGCGTGCCCGGCGGCTCCGAGACCGGGGACCAGTTCGGCCAGTCGGTGCGGCTGACCGACATCAACAAGAACGGCAAGGCCGACCTGATCATCGGCGCGGGCGGCGAGAACGGCTACGGCGCCGTCACGATCCTGCGCGGCACCGCCTCCGGCCTGACCACCGACTACGCCAAGTTCATCAGCGCCCGCGACGTCTCCGTGCAGGGCCTCGGGAACTTCGCGTGGGCCATCGCCCCGTGACGTCCCCCCTCCCCAGACCTTCCCGGGGGAACCCCGTGCGCACACGCGCCCTCGCCGTCGCGCTCGCCGCCGCGCTGGCACCGCTCGCCCTGGCCGTGCCCGCCGCCCACGCGGCCCGGGCCGCCGCCCCGTACGACTTCAACGGCGACGGCCGCGCCGATCTCGCGGTCGGCGCCCCCGACGCGACCGTCGGCGGCCGGTCCAAGGCGGGTGCCGTCTCGGTCGTCTACGGCAGCTCCACCGGGCTGAGGACGGCCACCCGCACCCTGATCACCCAGAACACGGCCGGCGTGCCCGGCACCGCCGAGGCGGGCGACGCCTTCGGCAGCGCCGTCGCCTCCGCCGACCTGGACAAGGACGGCTACGCCGACCTGCTGATCGGCGCGCCCGGCGAGGACGTCGACGGCGACACCAACGGCGGCACGGTGGTCGTCGTCTGGGGCGGCCGGTCCGGTCTCTCCGGGGCCCGCACGGTCGTCAACTACTGGGAGGTGGAGACGGACCGGTACGGGCAGTCCCTGGCCGTGGGCGACCTCGACGGTGACGGTGACCTCGACGTCGTGATCGGTTCCACCGGCTCCAGCGCCCTGAACTTCGTCAACGGCCCCGTCACCCGGTCCGGCTCCTTCCAGGGCGGCTCGGGAGCGGGCTTCCCCGCCCCCTACTCCCCGTCGTACGGCGTCACCTCCGTGTCCGCCGGGCGGGTCTCCCCCGCCTGGTCCACCAGCCTGGTGGTGCACGGCCGGCAGCCCCGCACCGGTGCCGCCGTCACCCACCTGGTCACCGACCCGTCCCTCGGCAACTTCACCGACTGGTGGCAGGAACTGCCCGCCGGCACGGTCTCGGCGATCGGCGACATCGACAAGGACGGGTACGCCGACATCGCCGTCGGCAACCCTGCGGAGACCTCCGCCGATCCGGCGGGAGCCAAGGGCGGCAGGGTCACCGTCGTCTACGGCGGACCGGGCGGCGAGGACACCACCCGCGCCCCGCTGGTCCTCACCCAGGACACACCGGGCGTGCCGGGCGCGGCCGAGACCGGCGACGCGTTCGGCGGCGGCGTCTTCCTGGGCGACGTGGACGGCGACGGCTTCGAGGACCTGGCGGTCGGCGCGCCCGGCGAGGACTCCGGCGCCGGATCGGTCACCCTCCTGCGGGGCACCGCCCACGGGCTGACGACCAAGGGCGCGGTGTCGTACACCCAGAACACCGCGGGCGTCCCCGGCACCGCCGAGAAGGGCGACCGCTTCGGCGCCCGGGTCCTGCTCGCCGACCACTCCGGTGACCACCGCGCCGAGCTGACCGTGGCGGGTCCGGGCGAGAACGCGGCCGACGGCGCGGTCTGGTCGCTGCGCGGCGCCCCCACCGGGCCGACGACGGCCGGAGCGCTCTCGTTCGGCCCGTCGGCCACCGGCATCTCCACGTCGGGCACCCCGCGGTACGGCTCGGTCCTCAACCACTGACGCCGCACGGCATCACCGGGGGCACCTGGGGCGAACCCCGGGGGGAACCCTGGCAGGACCCTGAACCGCCCGCTGACGCTCCCTTAGGGGATGTCACAGGTCGGCCGCAAAGCCGGGCCCGGACCGCCGGGCCCGGCACACCGGTCCTCAGGACCAGGTACGTTCGTTGACGTGGCTGGATTCAGGATCGGACGCGGGGGCCGGGACAACCGCACCCCCCAAGGACAGCAGGCGCCGCAGGGACCGTCGTACGGGCACGGGCAGGGACACGGGCCCGCCCGGCCCGGGGGGCCGTCGTACGGACGGCCGGGCCCCTCCGCTCCCGCGGGCCCCTCGTACGGCTACCCGTCGGCACCGCAGCCGCCGTACCAGCGGCAGGGGCAGCCGTACGGGTACCCGGGGCCGGCCGACGACGGACCGGAGTACTTCGGCGACGGCGGCCACCACCCGGGCCCCGGCCCCGGCGCGCACGACCCCTACGCGGCCGACAACCCGGGCCACACCCAGGCCTTCTCGGTCGACGAGGCCGCCGGCTACACCCAGGGCGCCACCTACCAGGCGGGCTCCGCCACCGCGCCGGCGGCGCCGCTCGGCCCGCCCCTGCACTGGAAGGAACTGCTGAAGGGGATCGTCCTGTCCCCGAACGACACCTTCCTGCGCATGCGGGACTACACGATGTGGACGCCCGCCCTCGTCGTGACCTTCCTCTACGGCCTGCTCGCGGTCTTCGGCTTCGACGGCGCCCGCCAGGACGCGATCAGCGCCACCCTCTCCAACGCGGTGCCGATCGTGCTGATCACGGCGGTCGTGATGGTCCTCGGCCTGTTCGTCCTGGGCGTGGTCACCCACACCCTGGCCCGCCAGCTCGGCGGCGACGGCGCCTGGCAGCCCACGGTGGGCCTGTCCATGCTGATCACGGCGCTCACGGACGCGCCCCGCCTGGTCGTCGCCATGTTCTTCGGCGGCGACGCCGGCTTCGTCCAGCTCCTCGGCTGGGCCACCTGGATCGGCGCGGGCGCCCTGCTGACCCTGATGGTGTCCCGCTCCCACGACCTGCCGTGGCCGAGGGCGCTGGGCGCGTCGGCGATCCAGCTGATCGCGCTGCTGTCGATCGTGAAGCTCGGCACGTTCTGAGTGCCGACGCGCGGAAAGGGCCCCCGGCGGGAAAGCCGGGGGCCCTTTCCGGTGTCCGTGCCCGGGATCAGGCGTCCAGGACCTGCCCCGTGCGCTTCACCACGGGCGGCTCCACGCTCCACGGGAAGTTGATCCAGTCGTCGGTCCGCTTCCACACGTACTCGCACTTCACGAGGGAATGGGACTTCTCGTAGATCACGGCGGAGCGCACCTCGGCGACGGTGTCGAGGCAGAAGTCGCGGACCAGCTTCAGGGTCTTGCCGGTGTCGGCGACGTCATCGGTGATCAGAACCTTCTTGTCGGAGAAGTCGATCACGTTGGGGACGGGCGCGAGCATGACCGGCATTTCGAGGGTCGTCCCCACACCGGTGTAGAACTCGACGTTCACCAGGTGGATGTTCTTGCAGTCGAGGGCGTAGGCGAGCCCGCCCGCGACGAAGACACCCCCGCGCGCGATGCTGAGCACGATGTCGGGCTCGTACCCGTCGTCGGCGATGGTCTGCGCCAGCTCGCGGATGGCGGCCCCGAACCGCTCGTAGGACAGGTTCTCCCGCACGTCTGCGCTGCTCATGCTGTGGTCGCCCTCACACCTGGGTCCGATGGAAATTGAGATAGGACCGCGAGGCGGTCGGCCCGCGCTGCCCCTGGTACCGGGAGCCGTAGCGCTCACTGCCGTACGGGGACTCGGCGGGCGAGGTCAGCCGGAACATGCACAGCTGCCCGATCTTCATCCCCGGCCACAGCTTGATGGGGAGCGTGGCGAGGTTGGACAGCTCCAGGGTGACGTGCCCGCTGAATCCCGGGTCGATGAACCCGGCGGTCGAGTGCGTGACCAGCCCCAGCCGCCCGAGCGAGCTCTTGCCCTCCAGCCGGGAGGCGAGATCGTCGGGAAGCGTGATCACCTCGTACGTGGAGGCGAGCACGAACTCCCCGGGGTGCAGGATGAACGGCTCGTCGCCCTCCGGCTCCACCAGCCGGGTCAGATCGGCCTGCTCGACGGAGGGGTCGATGTGCGGGTACCGGTGGTTCTCGAACACCCGGAAGTACCGGTCCAGCCGGACGTCGATGCTCGACGGCTGCACCATGGTTTCGTCGTAGGGATCGATCCGTACCCGCCCGGCGTCGATCTCGGCCCGGATGTCCTTGTCTGAGAGAAGCACGTAGCGAGGATACGCAAGGCGTGCGGAGCCGTCGCAATCGCGACGGCTCCGCACGCCCGCTGTCACACGCCGGCTACAGCCGGTTCCTCTCCCGCCGCGCCCTTACCTCTTCTCCAGGACGACGGGGACCGCGCTGCGGAGCCGGGCACACCGCGGGCACCGCACGAGCCGGCCGGGGCCGAGCCGCTCGGCCTTCTGCATCGGGAACGAAGCGGTGCTGAAGACGTGCCCGTCCGCGCATCGGACGACGGTGCGTTCCATCAAGTCCCTCAAGTCCCTTCCCCAGGAGCCTCGTCCGGCGTTGCTGCCCGGACGACAAAGGCACATTACGGGATCAAAGAGACGACTCTCCAGGCGGCACTCCGGCCCCACCGGGACCGCCCACGGTACGCCCCAACTCCAGCCGCCCGCAGCCGGTTACCCCGCCGCCACCGACTCATTCCTCCGGGCTCCGGACACCGGGGCCCGATGATGATGTAGAGTGAGCGAGCATCCGGACACCGGACCCTCCTGGGGCCGTACCGTCCGTATTACGCGGGTGTAGTTTAATGGTAGAACATCAGCTTCCCAAGCTGAGAGCGCGAGTTCGATTCTCGTCACCCGCTCCATGAGAAACCCCCAGGTCAGAGACCCGGGGGTTCTTTGTTGTCCAGACCAGTGGGCGGGCTGCGCACCACATCCGCACCATGAGCGGCGGCTAGCTGCCGGTGGACCTCTCCTTGTGGTGCGCGCTCTTGTCCGTGTGGTGCTTCGCACGCTCGACGCGGACCATGTCGTCCAGCTTGCGAGTGGCGCCGGAACGGGTGGACAGCGTGTGTCCGGTGTGGCGAAGGTCGTAGAACCGGAAGTCGTCGGAGAGGCCGGCGGTGGTTCGGGCGCGGCGCCACTTCCGTCCGAAGGAGGTGCGACGGAGGGGCGCCCCCTTCTCATGGGTACCGCGCCGGCTACCGGCGGGCGGCCAGAGAGCGGACGTTCTCCAGCAACGCGTACAGCAGGAACGGGGGCTCCGTCGCGACGGTCCGGGTGGTCTCCAGGTACGTCGCCGAGTTCTTGCCGTCCACGCCCTGGCCGGTGCGGACCAGTTCCTTCCTGCGCTCCTGCCAGGACGGCCAGTGCTCGTCGAGATAGGTCTCCAAGGTGTCCTCGAAGACGGTGTAGCGGCGGGCCGACTCGTCGGCGGGTTGGGGAGTGGGCGCCGCGCCGAGGTACTGGAGGAGGTTGGCGTTCTTGGTCCGGTTGTGCCGGGCCTGGCTCTCGGCCTGCCGCTCCGCTTTCTCGCGCTCGTACGAGTCGCGGTGGCTCACTGCCTCCCGCTTGCGCTCCTCCATGCCCGCGTCACCGTCGAACACGACGTGGCAGGGGACTCCCAGAGCGCTGTACAGCGCGTCGGAGAGCATGAGGTTGTCCTTGCCGTTGACCTGGATGACGCTCACGCCCTCCGCGCCCAGGTTGATCCCCGACCGCTCCGCACAGCCGGTGATCACGCCCTCGTCCCCGCCGCCCTCGACCAGCACTACCGCGTGGGCGAAGAAGCCCTCGGCCAAGGCGCCGCCGAGCGTGCCCTCGGTCCGGCTGCGGATCACCTGCTTGTCGACCAGCCCGTCCAGGGCACGGCACAGGTCCTCCTCCGTGGCCTGCCACACCTCGGTGACCGGGTGCTCGGCCCCGGCGTCGCGGCTGAGTCGGCGGATCTGGTGATAGCCCTTCGGGTCGATGAAGACAGGGTTGTGGGTGGCGTACATGATCTGGGTGCGCTCCCGCGGCGAGGACGCGACCAGCTCGCGCAGCACCTTTGCGAACGTCCGGGCCTGCGGCGGGTGCTGGAAGAGCTCCGGCTCCTCGATGGCCAGGCACAGCGTGCGCACGCCGCCGGCCGAACTCCTGCGGTCGGCCAGGTACTTCAGCGCCGCGATGATCAATGCCCGCTGGAAGCCGTGGCCCTGCCGGTAGACCGAGGTCTGGGCGGCGCCGTCGCGGATGCTCACCTGGAAGGTGGTCCGGGCCGGCCTCGGCACGTGCACTGTCGGGGTGACGACCACCTTGCGCCCGGTGGTGAACTTGGCGACCTCGGCGGACAGCGCGTCCGACACCTCTTCGAGCACCGGACCGTAGACCTTGGTGTGCAGCTCCTGGCGTGCCAGGTGGGCGTTCTCCTCGATCTCGCCGAGCTGCTCGTTCGCCTGCGAGCGGTCCACGGCGTGATCGAGGATGCGGCCGACCGCGGTCGTCTTCTGGTCGTCCGCCTCCTCGTACGCCCGCAGGTCGGCGGAGACGAACACGAAGTCGATCAACTGGGCGAGCCGGCTCTGCCCGGCGAAGCCGAAGAAGTGGGTGTCCTCGACCTCGGCCTCGGTGAGGCGGTCGCGGTGGGCCAACTCCCAGGTCTGCATCGCCTCCAGGGCTTTGTCCTTGCTTCCGGCGGCCGACAGCCCGAGGCTGGGGTCGCTCTCCCGCAGCCGGTCGTAGGCGCGGCGCAAGTCCATCGCCTTCTCGTTCCGGCGTACGTCCTCGAACGGCCCGTACGCCAGCGCCTTGCCAGTGATCTTGTCCTCGCCGTTCTGCCACGTCCGCCAGATGCTCACGCTCCGCGCGCCCTCGGGCGCGTACCGGCCAAGGACCTGCCGGTCGTGGTCCGTGAGGCCGTCGAACTCGACCTCCACGGTGATACGGCCGTCGGTGGATCCGGAGTGGACGTCGTCATCGCTGAGCGAGACACCCCGTTCGCCGTTGAAGAACCAGTCGAGTGCGCGCAGCACGGTGGACTTGCCGACACCGGTCGGACCGATGAAGGAGGTGATGTCTTCGAAGGACACGTCCACCTTGTGCAGACAACAAAAGTTCTCGATGCGAACGCGCTTGATTTTCACGGTCGTCCTGGGTGTCCGATACTGGCGGGGCATTTAAATGCCCATGTGACGAACGTGACGCTAGCAGCAGTCGTGACGGCGGATCTGTCGATTTAAGACAGTCCGAGCAGTTCCGCATAGCGGACAACGCCGTCCATGCGGCGCGACTTAGGGGTCATTTTCTCCCCTCGCGGGCACTTTCTCCTGGTCTTCTCGGGGTGACGTCGCCTGCCGTGAGGGCCGCGGGCACGCAAACGGCCACAAGTGGAGGTTTCAATTCCACTTGATGACGGGCTGCGTGAACTTCTGCGCCTACCGGGCCCTTGCCGTATTTGGCGAACGTCCGCCTTCCCTGCAGGACGGTTCGATACGGCAAGCGTGAACTTCGCGCCGCGCGCGCCGGGCCTCGCCAAGGCCCACGATCCCAAGCTCGTAGCGCAGTCCGCGGGCAAGTTTGCCGGTGATGTACTGGCCACCCGTGAGGATCTGCCCGCAGAACACTTCGAGGGGGCGGATTCCGAGGTCTTCGAAGCTCTGTTCACCTCACTTCCGCCGGTGCTGGCCACGTTGGCGCTCCACGCACTCGCTTTGGGGGAGGGAACTCTTCGGCAGTCGACGGTGGAAGAGGACTGGACGCGGTTCACCGAAACTGCAGCGAAATCGGTTGATGGTCAGGATGGCGGCACAGGGGATGTCGCTGCGGGAAAAGAGCGGCGGGGGAAACCCCGTGGCCGAAGCAGGCAGCGCGGTCGACGAGCGGAGCCAGGAGGCGGCGTCCCTTCCCACGCCATACACGTCAGTGACGCTTCAGGCCCCGATGGCCGACCTTCGCAAGTCCCCGTCCACAACCTGTGGGGGAAAGCACCTCAGGTGATGTCGTGGACATTGTGCTCGAGCAGATCGGTTGCGTGCCGGGCGATTGCCCGGTAGTCGGCATCGTCGTGGAGAACAGCCAGGCCGTGGTGGGCGGCGGTGGCGGCGATGACGAGGTCCACCGCCGAGGCGCTGCGATGCTCCCCGGCGTGGGCCATACGGTGTTGCACCGCGCTGATCCAACGCCCCGCGTGCTTCGGCACCGACACGTCGGGATAGAGGTCGGTGAACATCTCCGCGATCTCGTCGTACTCACGGCCGTTCCGGGCGCTGTGCAGGAACTCGGTTCGCTGCACGTAGCAGGATGCGATGGCACCGGCGTCGATCGCGTCGTACCAGGCCGACTGCAGTTTTGGTTCGCGAAGCAGCCGGACCAGACCAGAGGTGTCGAGCAGGTAGATCACCGGCTGTGCTTCTCCGCCCGGTGCAGGCGCTCGGCGTCCTCGACGGCACCCCACTCACGCGCACGCTCGAAGTGACGGCTGATGCGCGCCGCACGCTCCTGCTGTTCGGCGTAGAAGTGCAGAGCCAGGTTGACCGCCTCCTTCTTGGTCCTGACCTTGGCCAGGGCCATGGCACGCTCCAGGGCGTCGTCATCGATGTCGATCTGGGTCACAGACATACGAGCACCTCCTACGCAATGTTGGTGATGTACGTAGAAAAGTATGTCACCAACATTGACTGCGCCACATCCGAACGTCAGATGTGCGATCCAGGCGCCCTCGCTTCCCAAGCTGAGAGCGCGAAAAACCCCCAGGTCAGCGACCCGGGGGTCGATCACCTCATCGATCCGTCACCCGAGGATCGAGGACGAGTCGCAGCCGAGGCTGGCGCGGCTGGCGACGGTGAAGGAGATGCTTCCGGTGTTCTCCCAGATGTTGTTGATGTTGGCGAACAGCCACCTCGTGGTCAGGCTGTGGTCGGCCGACGAGAGGGTGGCCGTCCGGCCCTCCGTCCCGGGCCTGATGCGGAACGTCACCGCGGTGTCCGCCAGCTTGTACGGCGGTGTCTCCTGGGCGCTCAGTGTCGTCCCGGAGAAGCTGCCCGGTCCCGTCACCGACACCACGTCGGCCACCGCCATCACCGAGGCCAGATTGACCCGGTGGATGTGGTACTGCGCTCCCACGGGATTGCGTGTGGTGTCCGGGCGCCATCTGAACGTGAACGTCGATCCCGGCGCGATCCGGCCGCCGAACGGGTTCGGTGACGACCACTCGTTGATCGCTCCCTCGCCCAGCCGGGTGCCGAAGACGTTGCGCCAGTAGAAGCGGGGGTTGAGCCACGCGTTCCCCGGCTGAATGCACTCCGGGTCCCGCGCGGTCGTGGCCCGCGCCGCCGCCGCTGCGGGCCGGGCCTGCGCCGTGGCGGCGTTCGCGGGCAGTGACGACGCCAGCAGCATCGCTGCGGCCAGCGTGCCCAGGGTCCAGGTGCGCCGCCTCCCCCGTCGCAGCCGTGGCACCGACGAGGCAGCGCGCCGGATACGGCCCGGCAGGGGGTTTTCTGCTCCGTACATCTCCAGCCTTTCTCTGCGCGTGACCCGTCGGTGGCGCCGGTCGGGCCGGCGGGACCACCGACGGGCCGGTTGACCGGGTGGCTCAGTCCTCGTTGGGGTCGAGGACGCGGCCCTTGAGCTTGATCGGGTTGGCGGCGCCCACCTTGAGCTGGCCGTCGGTGTAGCGGCCCGGGGTCGCGCCGTCGACGGCGGTCACCTGGGCGCCGTAGCCGAGGCACTCCTGGTTGGTGGACAGGTACGGGTTGTGGGTGAAGGTCAGGGTGCGGCCCCCGTCACCGAGGGTGCCCTGGGTGGTTTCCAGGTTGCCCTTCGCCTGGAGCGTGTTGACGTCGTGGTAGGCCCAGGACAGCCAGCCGGTGAACACGAAACCGGTGGGCGCCTTCAGGGTGAAGGTGATGTCCCCGGGGTTGACCGGGCCGGGGACGGTGCTGAGGATGCCGAAGCTGAGGTGGGCGGGGACTCCGCCCGGCGCGTCCTCGACGATGCCCTGCTGGAGGATGTAGAGCTTGTTCTCCGATCCCGGCTGGACGGGGGTCTGGGTCTGTGTGGCCATCGTTGTCCCTTCTGTGGGTGGGTGTGTCCGCGTGAGCGGATCCGCCGGTGGCGGGCTTGGAGACCGGGCCCGCTCATGGACCGTCGGGGTGGGGACGGGCGTCATGAGCTAGGCGGCGGACGGCGTGGGGTCGGTCGGTGCGTGGTCGGCCAGGAGCGGGCCGAGGACGGACAAGGCGCCCAGGGCGATGTCCTCGTAGAGGTAGAAGCCCGCTTCCAGCGGCGGCAGTTCCGCGTCCGTGTCGTCCGTGACGGGTTCCGGGTCGGTGGCGTACCCGTCGCCGTCGTCGGGGGCGGCATGCGGTTCGAGCAGGTCGGTGATGTCCTGCGCGGCACCCAGGAGGGTGCTGCGGGCTGTGGTGGCCAACAGGCGCAGGGGGAGGTCGAGGGCGGCGGTCGTCCGCTGACCGGGAACCAGCTTCGCCACCGTCGGCACCTCCTCGGTGGACGCGGCGGCCATCAGTCGCACGGGGAGCGTGCATGCGGCGACGATCCGCTCGGTGGACATCAGGGGCGGGGGGTCGCCGTCGACCATGAGGTCTTCCCACTCCATCAGGTCGAAGAGGAACTGGCCGCCCTTGTACAGGGGCCAGGGCCGTACGGTGTCGAGCAGGAGGCGGGCGCGTTCGGGGGCGTCGCGGCGCAGGGCCACGCCGTGCCTGGCCAGGGTGCACAGGCACTGGCGCAGGCCGCTGTTGACGTGGCCGAGGAAGGCGAAGGCCCGGTGGTCCGTGGAGGTCAGCGGGCCGGTGTCGGCGGGGCCGTCCGGCGGGGGCGGGGTGGTCGTCACAGTGGCCTCGAGGTGACGTAGTGGGCGATCTGCCGCAGGACGGCTTTGCCTTCGTTCTCGGGGATGAACCGGAGGTCTTCCTCGAAGCGGGCGATGCCCTCGGCGGCGAGCCGGTCGGCGAGTTCGGTGGCGTACTCGATGGAGCCGTGCCGGCGCATGGCGGCGAGGAGTTCCTCGGCGTGCTGCTGGGACTTGTCGGTACGGCGCTGCCGCAGGATGTCGAAGAGGCGGGGGCGTTCGTGGGCGTACGCGGTGCGGAACAGGTGGATCAGCATCACCGTGCGCTTGCCTTCGAGCAGGTCGCCGAGGGGCTCCTTGCCGTACAGGGCCTCCTCGCCGACCAGGTTCAGGATGTCGTCCTGGATCTGGAAGGCGATGCCGATCAGGCGGAACGCCTCGTCGAACCGGCCCAGCACGGCGGGGTCGGTGACGCCGGCGCAGACGGCACCGATGCGGCACGGGCTGATGCAGGTGTACCAGCCGGTCTTCTTGGTGCTCATGATGAAGTAGGCGTCGTCGGTCTCGGGGACGACCTCGTGGCGGATCCAGCCCAGTTCCATGGCCTGCCCCTCGATGGACTCCCGGCACATGTGCACCGCCTCGTGGATGAGGCCGAGGGTGCGGACCAGACCGAGCGTTTCGAGGTTGGACAGGACGGCGTCGACGGCGAGCAGGTTCATCCCGTCGCCCACGTTGACGGCCAGGCCCAGGCCGTGTTCCTCGTGCATGGTGGGCAGACCGCGCCGGTGGGTGGATTCGTCGGCGATGTCGTCGTGGACGAGGAAGCCGTTGTGGAACAGTTCGAGGGCCGCGGCGGCGCGTACGGCGTCGTCGGGGCGTCCGCCGAAAGCGGCACAGGCGGCGATGGTCAGGGTGGGACGCAGGCCCTTGCCCTGGCGGGCGGGGTAGGAGCGCATGAGGTCGTACAGCTCGGCACGCGGTTCGCGGTCCGGCAGCAGCCGTTCGATCTCCTCGTTGGTACGGGCCCGGCACCGGAGCATGGTCTCCATCAGGTCCGCGTCCCGGACGGTGTCCTCCAGCGACCAGTCGGTGCTGGTGCGGCCGTCCCACAGCAGGCGCGGCGCGGTGACGGTGGTGTCCCCGATCAGCGCGGGCGGCGCGGGCACGTCCTCGGGGGAGCGCCGGGCGAGGAAGTCCAGGGCCGTCCAGTCGACCGGGTCGGCGGCCGGTTCCCGGACGGCGGGTGTCGCGCTGCCCCACAGCTGGGGGGCCTGTTCGCGGTACACCCCCCACAGTTCCTGCATGCTGCGCAGGCCCGCCGCGCGCTGGGACAGCAGGGTGAACGCCCGCCAGACGGCGAGGGTGTCCTCGCGGGAGCCGCGGACGTCGAGGCTGTCGGGCAGGACCTGGTCGACGGGCGGGCGCTGGAGGTCGAACAGCAGGTTCATGGCCCGGTCGTCGAAGGCGGCCTCGACGTCGGGGTCCGGGCAGCGGCCCCGGTCCACCACGATGCGACTGTGCCGTGCGGTGAGCGTGGCGTGGCTGCCGTCGTTGAAGTGCAGGCCCAGCCGGATGCCGCGCAGGTGGCCGGCCGCGGCGGCGAGGATCGCCGGGGCCCGGTCGGACAGGGCGGCGACCGTCTCGTCCAGCAGCCGGGCCCCGGTGAACGCGGGGGCGGTCTCAGTCACGGGCACCCCCGGCGAACTCCACGATGCCCCCGGTGTGGAAGCCGATACGGCGTCCGCCGACCCGCCCCTCCACGGTGCACGGGCCGAGGGTCTCGTGCACGCTGAACGGGTGCAGGCTGGTCTCGGAAGGGTTGACGATCCGGCCCGCCGTGTGCGAGCGGAAGTCCAGGACGAGGCGGTCGTCGCCGAGTCGGGCGGTGATCAGCAGCCGGCCGGGCACCGCGGCCATCGGCGGGGTACCCAGCAGGCCCGCCAGCGGCGGCACCATCACGACCCGGTCGCGGTCCAGGGTGCCGCTCACCGCCACGCGCAGGGTGCGCCGCGGGAAGTGGCGGACCATGCGCCCGTCCCGCCACAGCATCACCGATCCGTTGGCCGCGTCCGCGGGGTACGCGGGCTGGATCAGGGTGAAGACGACGGCCGCCGGCGGGGCCTGGTCGGCCGGGCCCGAGGGGTCGTTGACGAATCCGAACACCCAGCCGCCGAGCGTGGGCCAGGACCACCGGCCGCGTACCCGCTCGTGGTAGCCGAGCAGTTCCGTCTCCGTCGCCGTGCCGTCGCCGTGCCGCAGGGTTCCGGCGCCCAGGACGCCGGGCTCCGACTGCCAGCGCAGATGCTCGTCGTCCCCGAACGGAGCGCACTGGGAGGTGCAGGGCCTGCTGGTCCGGGTCAGCCGTACGTCGATCGCCGGGACCGCCGACCGGGCCGCCACCCGGAACGCGCCCTGTTCCCCGTGCGGGTGCGGTAACCGGAAGGCCGACCAGGGCAGTTCGGGCTGTTCGGCGTTGAACTGCGTCGCACTCCAGCCGTGCCCCTCCCCGTAGAGGAGCAGGATCGCCATGTGCTGCCCCTCGGCCGCCGTGCCGGTGCCGCTGCGGCGCCCGGTGGCCGGGGCGCCCGGATGCGCGAAGACCGAGCCGGTGGAGGACCCGAGGACGGACAGGTTCGCGATGAGCGCCTGTCGCCCGCACCGCGACAGGAACGCGTAGTGCAGCCACTTGCGGTCGAGCGGGTGGGCGAGCGGGGCACACGGGAAGGGGCCCGGCGGACCGAGCCGTGGAAGGGCGGGCGTGGACACGTTTCGAACGCTAACCCAAGGTCGCCGATCATGTGCAACCCGTGACATTCGTGAGGGTGAGCTGGGAGCACAGAAACGATTACCTCCGCACTCAGGGTTTGAGAACGCAAAGAGCCGCCCATGGCGGATGGTCTGCCATGGGCGGCGCCGCGTCTCGTGCGCACCCTCGTCAGTTGTCGTCGTCCGCGAGAACGCTCGCCTTGAGGCGCACTTCCGGCTGGCCCGCGATCACCGCCCGCCCGTCGGTGTACCGGCCCGGCTCGGCGTCGTTCAGGGCGCGGATGCCGAGCGTGTAGACCAGGGCCGCCGCCGGATGGCCGGGGGTGTTCAGGCGGGGCTCGTCCGTGACGGCCAGCGACCGGCCGCCGTCCCCCGCCGTCCCCGTCGGGTTCCCGCCGGGGATGACCGTGCGATCCGCCCGGTAGTACGCGCAGGTCACCCGGCCGTCGAAGACGAAGCCCGTGGGAGCGGTGAAGTGGTGCTCCACCCGTCCGGGGGTCCAGGGGTCGGTGGAGGAGACCCGTACGTGCAACAACTCGCCCCCACCGCGCGGGACTTCCAGACCGACCTCCTGGCGTACGAGTAGCCGGGCGGGGGTTGGAGTGGGGGCTGGGACGGGTGCGGGTTCCGGCTCCCGCTCCTTCTCCGGCTCCGGTTCGGGTCTCGGCTCCGGTTCGGGTCCCGGCTCCGGCCCCGGTTTCTCCTCCCGTGACCGCTCGGTGTCCTGCGAGGCAGCCGTGGCGAGGGGTACCGATGCGATGCGGTGGTGGAAGTTGTCCGCCACCAGCAGGCGCCCCACCGGATCCACGGCGAGACCGCACGGGTAACGCAGCGCGACGTGGACGACGGCATCGGGCGTGTCGACGGACGCGGTGGCCTCACGGGCAGCCGGATCGGGTTGCCCCGCGACGACACGGACCGCTCCGCCGGCCAGCCGCCACACGCGGTGTCCGGTCTGGTCGGCGACGTAGAGCACCCCCTCACCGTCGAACGCCACCGCGCGCGGTGCGCCCCAGCCGGCCGCCGTGGCGTCGGCGGCTCCGTCCGGCGGACCCGCCAGTACCCGCAGTTCCCCGTCCGAGCCGAGCAGCAGTACCCGTCGGCCCTCCGGGTCGGCGATGTACAGCCGGCCGGCCCCGTCGACCGCCAGGCCGGCGGGCAGGAACGCCTCGCCCGCGTCGGCCGCTCCACAGCCACCGGCTTGCCCGGACGCCGCGACGACCGTGCTGATGACACCGTCGCCGTCGATGCTGCGCACACGCGGAATGCCGGCTTCCCCGACGTACAGCCGGCCCACCGCGTCGACGGCCACGGCGCACGGGGAATCGAGCCGGGCGCGGCGGGCCGGGCCGCCGTCGCCGTCACCCCCGCCGTCACCGCGCGAGCCGTCTCCCGCGACGGTGTCGATGACACCCGAGGGGTCGATACGGCGGATCCGGTGGTTCATCTCGTCGGCGACGAACACGGTCCCGTCCGCAGCGACCGCCAGCGCGGACGGGAAGCCGAGGCGAGCACGTACCGCTTCGCCGCCGTCGCCGGCGAAACCCCGCAGCCCGTCCCCGGCGATCGTCGTCAGGGTGCCGCTGCCGTCGATACGGCGGATCCGGTGGTTCGCGTGGTCGGCGACGAAGATCGCGCCGCCTTTCAGGGCCACGTCCGCGGGGAAGGCCAACTGTCCTTGCGGCGCGGGCCCGCCGTCCCCGGCGAACCCGGCCGTGCCGTCGCCCGCCACGGTGCCCGGCAGGCCGTCCCCGTCCGGCGCGTCCGGCGGACGCCGCAGCGCCGTATCCCTGGCCGTCACGCCATCACCCGGATCGGGCGCGGCCGGGCCTTGATGATGCCCGGCACCTCACACGTCCCCGGCCTCGTTCGCCTCATCCACGTCTCCTTCCGCACCGTCATCGGCATTCCCCCTGCATACCGGTCGGGGGCGGATCGCAGGAGCAGCCACCACGTCGGCCACTCACACGAGGGAGGAACCGCGTGAGGCGGACAGCGAGGTGCTCCACTCCGCCCCTATGCGCCGTTTCTCGCCTCAACTGAACTCGAACAAGTGACGCAGAATCGATTCGGCATTCCAAACGGGGGAACGGCGGCATATCACCGGTCTGTCCGGGCTAACGATGGACCCGGAGGAAAGTCCGGTGCGTGCCGCGGTGCCCGCGCGGACGCCTCGCTCGAAGCCACGGGCGGCGTCCCGCGTTCCGTCTCACGGGCACGCCCTTCACGACGACCGCGATCGGTGCGTGCGGCGCGCGGTGCCGATGCTCCGGCCGCCCCCCGCGGGCCCGGGCGACCCGCACCAGGACGCCTCCCTTTCCGTCGCCCGCTTCGATCACAACACCAGGAGGACCCGGAGATGAGCACCGACGTGCAGACCAGGAAGGAAGCCTACAAGCGGGGGGAGGAACAGGGACGTGCCGATGCGCTCGGCGGGAAGCCCTACGCCGACCCGCCGCGCGACGGCTCGCGCGGGGAGCAGGACCAGTACGCGAACGGCTATGACTGGGGTTACGAACAGGGCCGCGCCCAGAAACTCGACCTGGTGGTGTGGCAGGAGGGCGGGGTCGAGGACGCTCCCGGTGGGCTCGGCACCACCATCAACATCTGCGTCCGCACGCCGAACTGGAGCGAGACGGTCGACGCCGGCGAACGCGAGCACATCTTCACCGCCCCCACCGGATTCCGCTGGAACGGCACGGTGGGCGCCCAGTACAAGCGCATCGACCAGACGACGGGTGGCAACCTGCCCCCCGTCCAGGCCACGGTCAGCGACGACGGGCGCACCCTGACCTTCACCTACCACGTGCACCTGAACACCGGCGGTGAGGACAAGGACTGCATCGTCTACACCTGCGGCCTCGAAGCCGTCGACGGTGCCAAGACCGGCCGCCACACCGACGGCGTCGCCCAGATCGGCACCGCACCGCCGGCCAAGCTCAAGGCCGAGGTCATCGAGGACGAGGACTGAGAGAGCGGGATCCAGACACCATGACCACCGTCGTCACCTCCGGCGTGTTCTCCTCCACCAACCCCGCCATCTCACCGGTCAACGGCGTGGGCACCGACTACATCCAGTGGGGCAGCGCCGGCAGCCAGAGCGGCTACCAGTTCCGCGGCGCGGCCGCAGACGTCCAGCTCGACGGCACCGAGTTCGTCGTCGGCACCTTCATCCACCGCAACAAGCCCACGAACGTCAGCCCGAGCCAGTTCGACGTCCGGCTGACCGTCAACGTCATGTTCGAGGACGGCAGCACGACCGACCTCGACTTCAGCTTCCACCACAACGAGACGCCCAACACCACCGGCACCAGCCCGGCGGACGACGACCTGGTCGACCTGCAGACCTTCGTCCACCCCCAGCCCGTCACGATCGACGGCAAGCAGTACCGGGCGGTACTGAGCGGATTCAAGCGCAACGGCCAGATCGTCCAGCAGTTCCGCAGCCCGGAGGGCGGCATCAACTTCGCCGACGTGGTGTGCATGTTCACGCTCGACGAACCCGACGTGATCATCTCCGGCCTGCGCTATCAGGGCACGAGCGCCGGCCAGGCGGACGAATACGTCGAGATCTTCAACAAGGGCGGCGGACCGCAGGACCTGACCGGCTGGAAGGTGGAGGCCAAACCCACCGGCCGTTCGTTCCCCTTCCCGCCGGGAACGGTCATCCAGCCCGGCCAGCGCTACCGCGTCTACACCAACGAGAACCACCCGGAGTACGGCGGCTTCTCCTTCAGTTCCTCCAGCGAGGTCTGGCGGGACCAGGGCGGCATCGCCCGCCTGGTCGCGGACGACGGCTTCGTCGTCGACCAGTCCCCCTACCTGGACAAGGGGTTCAACAAGACCGGCACTCCGTGAGCCGGAATCCGCCGGTACTTCGATGACAGGTGAGGGGGAACGACTCCTCACCTGTCGTTGCCGAGGTCGGTACGCGGCGGATCATCCGCATGGACACGGCACCGACCTGTGCACGGTCGCGCACTCCCGATCACGCTGTACGGCCCTCGCGAGTCCCTCGCTGTCCAGGACCAGGGCACCGCTCACACGGCCGCTCCAGCGTGTGAGGCGCCACCGGTCAGCCGGGCACGCTGGGCCGCCACGGCCTCCGGATCGGCCGGCCCGTGCACCTTGTCACAGTCCGCGATCAGCTCGTCCAGGTCGTCCCGCTCGATCTGATCCTCGTCGCCCGCTCCACGAAGAAGGCCCAGGTCGGAGACCCGGGCCGTTTCGCTGTCCTGGGCGATCTCTCGCCGCGTGCCAAATGCGGCGTTTGGTCGTGAGTCAGGCGGCTACCCGCCGCAGGGAGCCTGCTCGGACAGCGAGGAGTTGGTCGATATGACCATGGTGACACAAGGGGGCGGCGGAGGCGGTTCCAGCGGTCTGTACGACGTGCTGGAACTCGTCCTGGACCGCGGGCTGGTGATCGACGCGTTCGTGCGCGTCTCCCTGGTCGGTATCGAGATTCTCAAGATCGACGTACGCGTCGTGGTCGCGAGCGTCGACACCTACCTCCGCTTCGCCGAGGCGTGCAACCGCCTCGACCTCGAAGCAGGCCCCCGCAAGCCGGCCGGGCTCACGGAGCTCACGGGGAAGATGATGGAATCCGGCGCCCACGGCAAGACCAAGGGAGCCTTGTCCGGTGCCGCGGAGACCATTTCGGAGGCCTTCAAGCAGGCACGCGACGAGGGCCAGGAGCGGCAGGGCGACCGGGCCGCGCGCAGGAGGGGGGAATAGCAGATGGGCACCTATGTCTACGGGATCGTCCGCGCTTCCCACCCCCCGCTCCCCCAGGATCTGGAAGGCGTCGGGGCGTCCCCGCAGCCGGTACGCGTGCTGCGCCAGGGCGAGCTGGCCGCGATCGTCAGCGACGCCCCCGAGGAACTGCGCCCCAAACGCCGTGACCTGCTCGCCCACCAGCGGGTACTGGACGAGGCCGGGGCCGACGGCGTGGTGCTGCCCATGCGGTTCGGCAGCGCCTCCCCGGACGACGACACGGTGATCACGGTGCTCGCCGAGCGCGCGGACCGGTTCCTGGAGCGGCTGCACGCGCTGGACGGCGCGGCGGAGTACAACATCAAGGCCAACCACGACGAGGAGGCCGTACTCCGCCTGATCATGACCGACCATGACGACATCCGGTCCCTGGCGGCGGCGAACCGCGAGGCCGGCGGCGGCACACAGGAGGAGAGGATCCGGCTCGGGGAGATGGTCGCCGCCGCCGTCCAGGAACGCGAGGCGACCGACGCCGAGCTGCTCCGGCAGGCGCTCGCACCGATGGCCGAGGAGGTCAGCGCCGGGCCGCCGAGCAGCGGCTGGCTGGCCAACCTCTCCTTCCTGGTGGACCGCCCCTCGGCGGAGCGGTTCCTGAGCGCGGTCGACGCGTTCAGCCGGGAGAACCCCCACCTGGAGCTGCGCGTCAGCGGCCCGCTGCCGCCCTACAGTTTCGTCGAGTCCGCCTCCTCCCCGCAGGCGGAAGGCGGCACCACGGAAGCCTTCGGGAACACCGCCACCCAGCCGACCGGGTAGCAGGCCACCGGCCGCCGATCACCGGTCACGCAGGCAGAGGACAAGGGCTGACGTCCTCACAACTGCCCCCGCCCCGACGCGTGCCGGCCGTTCGCGTGGGCCGGCCGGTGGTGTGGGTCGGTCGCGCGGGTGATGGCCTTCTCGACGGCCGTGATCCGGTCCGCGAGCAGCCCGAGCGCCCCCACGGCCCGGATGAGGGGGTCCTCTCCGGGGCCCCCGAGGGCCTGGCTGCGGACGTACGCCGTCTTCACCTCCGCCCAGCGGGCCGCCTGGCCGGCGGTGAGGGTGCCGCGCAGCTCGGCCAGCTTCAGCAGGTTGGCCTCGGCGTCCGTCGTCAGGGTCTGCGCCTCGGCCGTGTAGTGGTCGTCGATCACGGCGGCCAGCTCGGCGCCGTTCATGACCGGCTGGATGCGCTGGGCGATCTTGTTCATGTTGCGGTAGGAGCCCTGGAGCCGGAAGGGCGGTTCGGTGCGGGCCGCGTCCGACTGCGCGGCCGAGGCGATGTAGGCGGCGTTGACCGCCAGCACCGTCTCCCGGGCGGTCAGCAGGTGACGCAGCACGGCCAGCACGCGCTCCAGTTCGGCGGGCGGGCAGGCGTGGGAGAGCCGGTCGGCACGGGCCGTCGGGTCGCCCTGGGCGAGGCGGACCAGCAGGTCGGTGTCGGCGCGGTCACGGCCGGCGAGCGGGGCCAGGACCGGGTTGGCGGTGAGCGCGTTCTCGATGAAGCTCAGCTCGAAGGCGTCCTGTCTGCCGGTCAGGACATCACCGAGGTTCCACACGTCGGCGCGGTTCGCGAGCATGTCCGGCACCTGGAAGCGGCTGCCGGACTCGGTGTAGGGGTTGCCGGCCATGCAGACCGCGAACCGCTTGCCGCGCAGGTCGTAGGTGAGCGGTTCGCCGTCGCGGACGCCGTCGACGCGGCGGGTGGCGTCGCACAGCGGGATGAACTTCTGGAGCAGCTCGGGTGAGGTGTGCTGGATGTCGTCCAGGTACAGCAGGGTGTTGTTGCCCGCCGCCAGCGCGAAGTTGATCTTTTCGACCTCCTGGCGTGCGGTGGCGTTCGGGGCCTGGGCGGGGTCGAGCGAGGTGACGGCGTGGCCCAGTGCCGGCCCGCTGACCTTCACCAGCATCACGCCGAGACGGTCGGCGACGTACTCCATGAGGGTCGTCTTGCCGTAGCCGGGCGGGGACAGGAGCAGCAGCAGGCCGCCGGTGCCGGTGCGCCGGGTGTCGCCGGTGGTGCCCAGTTGCCTGGCCAGGCTGTCGCCGAGGAGCGGCAGGTAGACCTCGTCGACGAGCCGGTTGCGGATGAAGGAGGACATGACGCGCGGGCGGTGGTCGGCCAGGCGCAGGCGGGCGCGTTCGGCGGTGACGAGGGCGGTGCGCCGCCGCTGGTACGCGCGGTGGGCGGGTACGTCCTGCTCGGCGAAGCGGGCCGTGCGGGCGAGGAACTCGTCCAGACGCAGCGGCAGTCGGCGTGCGGTGATGCGCGGGTGGGTGCCCAGCAGGCCCTCGGCCGTCGCCGTGAGGGAGGCGTCGCCGTCGTAGCGCGGCAGGTCCGGGCACAGCTCGGCGGCGACGGCCTCGGCGAGGTCACCCGGGGACGGCTCCGCGCCGGTGGCGGCGGCGTACGAGGACAGCCACGTCTCGGCGAGCTGCCGACGGGCGGCCAGATCGTCCAGCGCGGCCAGGTCGTCGGCGTAGGCGCTCCCGCCGACGGCGCGGTGGAACGCGTCCAGCAGGGTGCGGGTGCCCGCGCTGAGGACGAACCCGTCGGGGGCGGTGGTCAGTTCCTCGAAGAGGTAGGAGGCGGCGGCCTGCGCGTGCTCCCCGGCGATCTCCTGCGCCAGTTCCCGCTCCAGGTCGGCGATGGCGGGCGCCAGGCCGAACGTCTCCCGGGCGCGGGCCAGTGAGCGCGCGCGCCGGGCCCACGTCTCGCGTGCCCCGGCGGTGGTGGCGTGGGCCCAGTGGAGCTGGGCGGCGGCGCGGGCGGCGGGTTCGTGGCGCAGGGGCCCGGCCGTCTCGTACAGGGGCAGGAGCGCGGTGAGGATGAGCGTCGCGTCGTGGTCGTGGACGCCCGTCTCGTACCCCTCGTCGTACGACCGCTGTGCCGTCGCACGCACCAGGGCCGGGAGGTCTTCGGCGGCCGTCAGGGCGGCCGGGCCGTGTTCGCGCAGCAGGCGGGCGGCGAGGTGTTCGGCGCGGTAGACCGCCGGTGACTCCGAGGGCAGGGGGCGGTCCCAGCAGGCCCGGGTGGCCGTGAACTCCGGGTCCGTGACCGGTGCGCGGTAGTCGGTGCCGGTGACCACGAAGGCGAGGCCGTCGTCGTGCGGGACGAGGGCCACGTCCAGGGGCTGGGTGTTGACGGCGAAGCGGTGCGCGCCGAGGCGGAGCGTGCGGCCGTCGTCGGCGTACAGGTCGGTGCGGTCCCGCAGGGCGCGCTCGGCTTCCTGCCGGGCGGCTTGGAGGCGGCCGTCGAGTTCCTCGGCCCGCACGCTGTCGCCCAGGCCGCGCAGTTCGCCGGCGGTGCGGCGGACCTTGGCCGGCATCGGGTCGGAGGCGAAGTAGGCGGCGATCGCGTCGGCGTCGGGGAGGGCGGCGCAGCGCCGGGTGACCGTCTCCAGGATCCGCGTGGCGGAGGCGGCGAGTTGTCCGGCGCGGCGGGCGCGGGCGTCGGAGAGCGCCTGCTTCCGGGCGGCGAAGGCGTCGTAGACCTCGGTGCGTCTGCCGGCGAGGACGTCGAGGAAGTCGTCGGACTCCGCGAACCGGGACTCCAGGTCCTCCAGGCGGGCCAGGAGCCGGGCGAGCTGGTCGTCGCACGCCTGCGGGGTGTCCGCCGCGGCCAGGGCGACGGTGACGGCCTGCCCGAGCAGCGCCCTTTCGGCGGCGAACTCGGCCCGTGCCTCGTGGCCGGCCAGCGTGCGCCGGCGGGCGTCCAGGGTGGCCCGGGCCCGGTTGACGCCGGCCAGCACCCCGGCGATGCGCTCCAGGACGGCCGTGCGGACGGTGGTGTCGCCGATGTCGAGAGCGGTGACGACGTCGGTGACCGTGCGCAGGGCCTCACCGAGTTCGTCCAGCCGGGCGGCCACGGGCGCCGCCTCGGCGGCCGTGGCGACGGCTTCGGCGTCGGCGACGAGCCCTTCGACCTCCTTCTCGTGGCCGGCGAACGCGTCCTCGCGGGCCAGGAACGCCACGGCCCGCTGCCCGAGGGCGGCGAGGCCGGCCTCCGTCTCGGCGGCGAGGGCGTCGATGCGGGGGACGTCGGCGTACCGCAGCTGCTTGAGGGTCAGCAGGTGGCCGTGGGCGTGCCGCAGCTCGGTCAGCCCGCTCACCCAGGCCGCGGCCTCCTTCGGTGCCTCCCCGCGCAGGCGGCGGACGACGGACGCGATCCGCTCGGCGGCCTCGTCCAGGGCGTCGGCGGCCTGCCGGGTCAGCGCCCGGACGGTCTCGAACTCGGCCAGCACCTGCTCGGCCGTGCCGCGCACCGCGTCCAGCGCGCCCAGCAGGTCGCCCAGTTCGTCCTCGGCCAGCCAGTGGTGGGTGTCGGCGGCACGCACACAGGCGGTGACCAGCGCGCGGTAGCCCTCGCCGGTCGTGATGCCCTCCCGGGCCAGGCCAGCGACGGACAGGCAGGCGGAGATGCCGCGCACCAGGTCGGCGTTGCCCACACGCCCCAGCGCGCCGCTCCCGGCCGGAGCGGTCGCGGCGTAGGCGTCGGAGACGTAGGGCGAGTGCCACAGCTGTACCGGGTGGACCTGTGCCGGCTCCTCGCCGTCGGCGCGCAGCACCGCGAAGGTGCCGTCGTCGAGCAGGGCCCAGCCCCGGCAGGGCAGCGGGTTCGCCATCTCCTTGCGGATGGTGTTGTACGACAGCAGCACCCCGCGGCTCTCCCCGCGCGCCTGGAAGGCGTACAGCACGTCCTCGCCGTTCGGCGAGCGGATCTCCCGCTCGAACTCCAGCCCGGCCACGTCGAGTTCGTACGTCTTGTGGACGCCCGTGGCCAGGCAGTAGCCGCCGGGGAACACGATGCCCTGGTCCTCGGGCAGGCGGCGGCACGCCGGCCCGATGCCGTCCAGGCGGACGACCGTCCTGGTGAGGGTGCTGAAAACGAGGTACCGGTGGGCGTCCTCCTTGTACGGCCGCACCCGCAGCAGGATCAGGGCGCCCACGCGGGCGTGCGCGATGTCCGCGTCGGCGAGCGCCTGCAGCGGCTCGTCCACCGGCTCGCTGTGGATGCCCTCGCCCGTCTCGGTGTCGTTCTCCAGCTTCACGGTGAGCGTGCCGCCGACGGTGGAGACGTACAGCTCGTCCTGGACGCGGACGTGCGGGTGCCGGCCCAGGACCTGGTCCTCGCGGGTCGTCCCGGTCCAGGTGAGGTCGTGGGAGGGCGGGAAGACGTCGTCGCGCTCGCCGCGCGCGTCCATGAACGACGGCCGGCCGGCCTCGTCCAGGGCCCAGCGCAGTACGCGGATGTCACCGGCCTTCTCGCCGGTGCGGAAGACCGCCAGCAGTCTGCCGTCGAGCCGGCGCAGCCGGAGCAGGCGGGCCTGCCGGTAGTAGCGGTGCAGGTCCGCGAACTCCCGCAGGAAGGCGGGGTCGTCGAGCAGGCCGGGCACGGCCGTGTCGGGCAGCGGGTCCAGGTCGCGGTCGTACAGGGCGAACACGTCGGCGACCGCCGGCTGCGGGTGCGGGCCGGGCCGGTCGGTGGCGCCGACGAGGAAGGCGTCCCCCACGGCCACGGTGTCGCGCGGCACGCAGGCGTGCTCCGTGCGCAGGCGCCGGGTACCGGCCAGCTCCAGCCGTGCCGTGCCGAACTCCTCGACGCGGCGGGTGTCGAGGAGTTCGGCACGGTGGACGAGTTCACCGGCCTGCGCGGCGAGCCGGGCGCGCAGCACCTCGTAGGTGCCGGCGTCCACGGTGTCGTGCGCACCGGTCTCCGGGGCGGTGGCCATGGGGCGGTCCGTCCTTTCGAGGAGGTGGCGGACAGGCGGTGCCGGAGCTGCCGTCCCCTGTGCGGCAGCTCCGGCACCGCCTGGTGCCGGTCAGGCCCTGGCCGCGCCGTTGAGGGCGGTGAGCGGGGTGTCGGCGAGGCCGAGTTCGCCCGCCTTGTCGAGGAGCTGCTTCAGGTGTCCGGCGTTCGTGCCGTCCGCCTTCATGAGGCGCATCAGCAGGGCGGAGACGGTCAGGTTCTGCACGTCGGCCGTCGAGACCGGGCCGAGGATGCGGGCGAGGTCGTCGGTGAAGCTCGACGTGCCGTCCAGCCAGGGCTTCGCCAGTGTCCGCGCGGTCTGCGAGTTCCGCACGAAGGCGTCGACGCCCTGGCCGAGGGCGATGGAGCCGACCAGCTTGTCGAAGAAGACCGACTCGCCGCCGACGATGTTGATGTCGGCGTTCTCCAGGCCGGTGGCGAGGACGGTGGCCTGCGCCTCGGCAACCTTGCGCTGCGTGTCCAGTCCGGCCAGCCGGATGTCCTTCTCCGCCTCCAGCCGCAGCCGGTACTCCTCGTGCCCGCGGGACGCCTCGTCCAGGGCGGCCATCGCGGCGGCCTTCTCGGTGAGCCCGGCGGCCTCCGCCTTGAGCTTCTCCCCGATCGCCTCGGCCTGGGCGAGGGCCTTGGCCCGCACGCCCTCGGCCTCCGCCCGCAGCCGGGCCCCGGTCGCCTCCGCCTCGGCGCGGCCGGCCTTCTCGATGACCTCGGCCTCCTTGTCGCGGACCTGGACGGCGGCCAGTCCCTCGGCGGCGGCCTCGGCCCGCACCCCCTCGGCGAGCCTCACCTTCGCCTGCGCGTCCAGGTCGGCGCTCTTCAGCCGGGCCTGGGCGAGGGTCAGTTCCTCGGCGGCCCGGTGGGTGGCCGCCTGCTCGGCGGCTTCCGCGGCCTTGATGTCCTTGACCAGCTTCTCCTGCGCCTCGGCCTCCGCGGCGATGACCACGGCCTGCCGCTGCCGCTCGGCCTCCTCCACCGCGCGCAGCTTCTTGATGGCCTCCTCCTGCTCGGCGACCGTACGGTCCACCGCGACCCGCTCGCGGATGACCTCGGCGATCTCCCTGCGCTCCGCCTCGACCTCCTTCTCGGCGGCGATCCGCGTCAGCTGGGTCTCCCGCTCCCGCGCGATGACCTCCAGCAGCCGGTCCTTCTCGATGCGCTCGTTCTCCACGGCGATGACCCGCTCACGGTTCTTCGCCGCGACGGCGACCTCCCGGGCCTGGTTCTCCCGCTGCACACCGAGCTGCTCCTCGGTGCGCAGGAAGGCGGACTGGGCGCGCAGCCGCTCCTCCTCGACCACCCGCGCGGTCTCGGCCTCCTCGCGGGCCCGGGAGGTCTCGATCTCCCGCCGCTGCTTGATCTCGGCGTCCGCCTGCCGGCGCTCCAGCTCCAGGATGGCCTCGCGGGCGTCGACGTTCTGCCGGGTGATCTCCTTCTCCTCGGTGCGCTGGTACTCGTTGGTGCGCACGTGCTCGATCGTCGTCAGCTCGGTGATCTTCCGGATGCCCTGGGCGTCGAGCACGTTGGCCGGGTCCAGCTGGGTCAGCGGCGTCTGCTCCAGGTAGTCGATCGCCGCGTCCTCCAGGTGGTAGCCGTTGAGGTCGACACCGATCAACTCGATGATCTTGTAGCGGAGTTCCTCGCGCTGGGTGTACAGGTCGGTGAAGTCCATCTGCTTGCCGACCGTCTTCAGCGCCTCGGAGAACTTCGCGTGGAACAGCTCCTGGAGAGTGCGCTGGTCGCTGGCCCGCTGGGTGCCCACGGCCTGGGCGACCTTGATGACGTCCTCCACGGTCTTGTTGACCTTGACGAAGAACGAGATGCGGATGTCCGCGCGGATGTTGTCCCGGCAGATCAGCCCTTCCTTGCCCGCCCGGGTGATCTCGATCGTCTTCACCGAGATGTCCATCACCTCGGCCTTGTGCAGCACCGGCAGCACGACCTGCCCGGTGAAGGTCACGTCGACCTTGCGCGTCTTGGAGACGATCAGCGCCTTGCCCTGCTCCACCTTGCGGAACAGCCGGGAGAAGACCAGCACAACGGCCGCTGTGGACAGCAGGAGGGCGACGGCGAGCACGCCGATGACAGACATGGCATACGTCCTTGAGGCAGAGGGCGGTCGAAGGGGCAGGCGCGCGTCGGTGAACGGTGCACCGCGGCGGTACGGGCGCCGGTGCCGGCACCTGCCGGTGTCCGGCATCGGAGCCCTCCGCAGTGCTCCCCGCGGGTCATGATGAGGGACCGGCGCACGCCCGCGCATTGCCGGTGACCGGCAGTGTTCACTAGGGTCTGCATGCTGGTGACATGCCAAGAGAGCGTCATCGGCGCGTCAGGATCGCGGGGGGTGGCGTGACGGGGCGGGACATTCCCGAGCAGTATCTGGACGGCTACGCCCGCATCCTGGCCGAGGTGTCGGCCACGGGCCGCCGCCTCACCCGGGAGGAGATCGCGTCCCGGCGGTCCCTGGGCGAGCAGGCGGCGGAGGCGGGCTACGGGCTGCGGGCCCTGGTCAGCGCCCACCTGACCGCCGCACGCGCCGTGCCGCTGCACGGCCGTGGCTCGGCCGACAGCGCCCTGGCCGCCGTGCACCAGGTGATAGACGCCTTCGCCGAGGGCTACGAACGCGCGCAGCGCCTCGCCGTGCGCCAGGAGGAGGCCGCACGCCGGGAGTTCATCGACGACCTGCTCTACGGCCGCAGCGACCTGGGCCGCCTCGCCGAACGCGCCGAACGCTTCGGCCTCCGCCTCTCCCACGCGCACGCCGTCGCCGTCGCGGAGGGCCCGGTGGCCTACGAGGAAGGCGCACCGGTGGCACGGCAGGTGGAGCAGGCGCTGCTGGCCCGCTTCGGCAACCGCGACGTGCTGCTCACCACGAAGGACGGCCGGCTGCTGTGCATCGCTCCCGGCCACGAGGACGAGGTCCTGCCCTACTTCGCCCAGCAGGCCCACGCCGCCACCGGCAGCGGCACGGTGGCCATCGGCCGCCCGCAACCCGGTCCCGGCGGAGTGGTCCAGTCCTACGAGGAGGCCCTGAACACCCTGGAACTGGCGGAACGGCTGGACCTGGACGAGCCGGTCCTGCGCGCCGCCGACCTCCTCGTGTATCCGGTCCTGACCCGCGACCGGCAGGCCATGGCCGACCTCGTCCTCGGCACCCTCGGCCCGCTCACCACGGCACGCGGCGGCGCCGAGCCGCTCCTCGACACGCTCACCGCCTACTTCGACTCCGGCTGCGTCGCCACCGAGGCCGCCCGCCGCCTGTCCCTCAGCGTGCGGGCCATGACCTACCGCCTGGAACGCATCCACACCCTCACCGGAGCCGACCCGGCCGACCCGGCCCACCGCTACATGCTGCAGACCGCGGTCATCGGCGCCCGCCTGCTGGACTGGCCGGCCAGGGAACTCTGAGCGGTACGGAGGCACCGGGCCGCACCCGCATGCTTGCCGATGCGCCGGAACGCCCGCCAGGCCGCCCCGCCGCGGGGGCGGTCAGCCGCCGGGACCGTGGTGACCGCCCTTGCCCTTGCCCTTGCCGCGGTTGCCCCCGCGCCCCTCTTCCCGGTCACCGACCTGTTCCCGCGCCTGCCGCGGTGTGGGAGAGGCGGCGGGTGCCGAGGCGGGCGACGCCGGTACGCGGCGTCGCACCGGGCCGCACGCGCATGCTTGCCGATGCGCCGGAACGCCCGCCAGGCCGCCCCGCCGCGGGGGCGGTCAGCCGCCGGGACCGTGGTGACCGCCCTTGCCCTTGCCGTGGTTGCCCCCGCGCCCCTCTTCCCGGTCACCGACCTGTTCCCGCGCCTGCCGCGGTGTCGGAGAGGTGGCGGCGGGCGCCGAGGCCGGTGACACGGTTCCTGTCGCCGGTGCGGGGGTGGTGAGCGCGGTGGGAGCGGAAGCGGGCGGGGACGCCGGGGTGTCCCCGCCGGAGTTCAGCGACACCCCGAGGGCCGCCGCCGCGGCGAACAGCGCGAGGCCGGCACCGACGGCCGCTGCCCTGGCCGTCGGTTTCCGGCGGACCCGCGGACGGGAGTGCGTCGCGGTGCGGGGCACGCGGGTCCCCGGGGCGGGTGCCGGAGCGGGGGGCGCGGCGGGGGCCGGAGCGGTGGCCGGGGCCGGCGGAAGGGCGGCGCGGTGCGCGGCGGGTGGGTGGGCGGCCCGGCCGTACGACGCGAGCCAGTCGGCCGCCTGGTCCGCGGTGGGGCGGTGGGCCGGTTCCTTGGCGAGCAGGAGCAGTACGTAGTCCGAGAGCTCCTGCGGGACACCGGGGCGCAGCCGGACAGGCGGTGGGGGTGCCGCGTCGACATGCTGCCGCACCACGGCCAAGGGCGTCGTACCGCGGAACGGGGGCCGGCCGGTGAGGAGTTCGTAGAGCACGCAGCCGAGGGAGTAGACGTCGGACGCGGGGTGGGCGGGGCGGCCGAGGGCCCGTTCGGGCGCGAGGTAGTCGGCGGTGCCGACGATCTTGCCGGTGGCCGTCAGGCCGGCGGCCGCCTCGTCGGCGAAGCGTGCGATGCCGAAGTCCGCGATCTTGGCCGTACGGTCGGCGCTCAGCATGACGTTGGCGGGCTTGACGTCCCGGTGGATCACCCCCTGCCGGTGCGCGGCGGCCAGGCCGGAGGCCACCTGGGCGGCGAGGACCGCCGCCTCCCGCGGGTCGACGGCGCCGCGCAGGGAGCGCTCCTGGGCCAGACTCCAGCCGTCGACGAGTTCCATGACCAGGTAGAGCCGGCCGTGGTGGGAGCCGAAGTCGTACACGCCGACGACGTTGGGGTGGTTGAGCCGGCCCGCGGTCCGGGCCTCCAGCCGGAACCGCTCCACGTCGGCGGCCTCGTCGGTGCGCAGCAGTTTGACCGCCACGGGACGGCCGAGGAGGCGGTCGTCGGCCCGCCACACCTCGCCCATCGCGCCGCTCCCCAGCAGGTCCCGCAGTTGGTAACGACCGGCCGGCCACCCCCGCACATCCACCCCGCTCACCACGACACCGTACGTCCGAATCTGCGCAGGAGCCCCACACAGGCTGCACACAGCCTTGCGAAGGGGTCGTTACCGTTGCTGATCGCTCGACCCCCTGTACGAGCGTGACCAGGCCGTGGCCCGGGCGGGCCGACGGCGCAGTCAACCGAGGAAGACCGCAGATGGACTACTGCTCCACGTGTCGCCGGCATCTCAATGGCGCCCTGGTCTGCCCCGGGTGCGGTGCGTACGCCCCGGACATCGCGCCGCCGCTCCTCGCCGACCGCGTCGGCCCCGGCCGGTCTGCCGAGTGGACGGCCACGGACACGTCCACCCCCTGGGACAGCGAGCCGGGGCCGGAGCACGACACGGAGGCCGCCGCCGGGCCGTCCGCCGACACCCCGGGGATGTCCTCCGCGCGGCCGGGCAGGGCGGCACGCCGCCGCCAACTCGCCCGACTCAGGAAGCACCAGCGGCGGGCCGTGGTCGCCACCGCCTTCGCACTCGTCGGCGGCGGCCTGTCGCTCGCCACGCTGGACCGGCACACCGCCGGCCAGGCGCAGGCGGCCGCCGCACCGGAGGACCGGAGCATGGGCGCGGCGAGGGAGCGGGTGGAGACGGAACCCGCTCCCCAGGCCCCTCGGGCTCCGCAGGCCCCTCGGGCTCCGCATGCTCCGGAGCAGCACGCGCCCCGCACCACGCCCGCGAGGCACGCCTCGGTCAACGTCATCCCCCGGCAGCAGAGCCTCCCTGCCACGCCCGGCACCGCCGCCCCGGTGACGCGGGCGGACTCCGCTCCCCCTCACCGCCCGGCCGTCGTGTCGCCCCCGCGGCAGCAGACCACCGGCCCCGCGTCCTCCGGCGGTACGGCGGGCACCAGCGGACCGGCCCCGGGCCACACCGACACGGCGACCCCACCGGCCCCGGCCCCGACGACCGGCGACACCGCCCCGGACACCCCCGGAACCGCGCCCTCCCCGGCGCCGACGTCCCCCACCCAGCTCTGCCTGCTGGGCCTCTGCCTCGGCTGACGTGCCGTCAGGGCGGCTCGGGCGCACGGAGTTCACCGTGGTCGTGAAGCGGCGCGCGGCTCCGGGCGCCTAGGCCATTCGGCTCCGAGGTGGTGTACGGAGCGAGCGCATCCGGAACGCTCCGGCATGGTGGCACTCGGCGGTGATCCGCGGGCGCTCACCTTCACAGGAACGAAGGAACCGGAGCCGGAGCATGAAACATCGCCTGGTCGCGCTCGCCCTGGTGAGCGCGCTGGCCGCGGCCGCCTCGGTCACGGCCACCTCGGCCACCGCCGCCTCGGCCACGGCACCCTCGGCCACGACCACTGCCGTCACGGCCACCTCCGTCACCACCACCTCGGCCACGGCGGCGCGTCCCCAGAGCCCCCCGCATCCCCCGAGACCGCCACTTCCCGCGCCTCCGCCGGGCAGGGCCGGCGGTGAGGCCTGGGCGTGGACGCAGCTCACCGGCCGCGGGACCCAGATCCGCTACGTGTCCACCGACACCAGCCAGCAGTGCCCCTCGGTCCGCTACACCCTGGGGACGGCCAGGGACACGCACCCGATGCACCGGGTGAGCACCCCCATGGGGGCGCAGTTCCCCACCACCGTCTGCGAGCTGGGTGTGCCGCTCACGGCGTCCGGCGCGCGGCTGGAACAGGTGCCCGCGGCCGTGCTGCACCCCGGCGACCGCCGGCTCCCCCTGCCCGGCTGGACGTCGGCGACACGCCCCGAGAGGATCGCGGTCATCGGTGACACCGGCTGCTCGGTCCCGAAGGCCGGCACGGTCCAGAACTGCGCGAACCACCAGACCGGCTGGCCGTTCCCCACGATCGCGAACAGCGCCGCCACCGTGACACGGCCCGACCTCGTCGTCCACGTCGGTGACTACCTCTACCGCGAGGACCCGGACCGGGAGAACGACAAGCAGCGGAACCCGGGCTGCACGACGACCGCCGACGCGGCGAGCTGGGCCTGTGTCGTCGCCGACTTCTTCCGGCCCGCGGAGACGCTGCTGGCCGGCGCGCCGGTCGCGTTGACCCGCGGCAACCACGAGGACTGCAACGCGAGTTTCCACGGTGGTGCGGGCGGCGCGTGGTTCCGCTACCTCGCCGACGACCTCCGCGACGACGGGTCGTGCGACCGGTTCACCGACCCCGTGGCGATCCGTGCGGGCCTGCTGAACCTCGTCGCCCTGGACTCCTCGTACGCCGACCCCGGGGACACGGGGAGCACGGCGGGCAAGGCCGTCTTCACCAGGCAGCTCAACCAGGTGAACCAGTACGCCCGGCGGCGTCCCGGCGAGGACTTCTTCCTGTTCACGCACAAGCCGCTGTGGATGGTGAAGGCGGCGGGGCACACAACCGGTGACGTGACCTGGCTGACCAGGGTCCTCGGCGACGCGGTCGCCGACACGGCACTGCACCGGCTGGCACGCAACGTACGGCTGGTGCTCTCGGGGCACGTGCACCTCTACCAGATGGTCGATTTCGGCACGGTCCGCCCACCGCAGCTGACCGTGGGCTCCTCGGGCGGCCCGCTGGACAACGGCCCGGACGACCTCCTGGTCCTCGGCCAGCCGGTCGGCACCCCGCCGCAGCCCGTCCACCAGTCGATCACCCAGACGGTGGGCCCCATGGGAGGCACGGGCATCGCCGGGTACGCGGACCTCGGCCACAGCTCCGCCGGCGACACGTGGGTCCTCACCTTCCGCACCACGAACGGCCGCGTGCTCGGCCCCACCTGCCGGCTCGCCGCGAGCCTGGACGACAAGTCGTTCCTGTGCGCGCCGGGCGCCTCGACCGGGCCGGGAGCCGGCCGGCCCGGCGGATACGGGGCGGCGCGATGAGCCGCCGGTCCCGGCGCGGCGGGCACCGCGCGCGGCCGTTGGCCCTCCTCGCCGCCTGTCTGCTCGTCCTGGCGGGTGCCCCGGGCGCGTTCGCGCACGTCCGTGGTCACGCGGCGCTCTCCAGGGCCGGCTGCATCGCCACGCCCGCCGAGTACCGGGCCGCATGGGACGCGCGGCAGGTCCGGTGCGTGTCACCCGCCCTGTTCGGCACCACGCACACGCGGGGGGACTCCTCGCTCTATCCCCGCGGCTTCTGGTACGCGTGGGCCGGGTCCGGCACCAACCTCGAACGGTACCTTCAGTTGCGCAGGCGGTACGGGGACCGGCCGCCGAAGGTGGGCATCGGGGTCCTGTCGTACGTAGGGTACCCGGGACTCGAGACCTGGTCCGTCCCGACGGACCTCGCCGTCTACACCCTCCCGCCGGGCGTCCGGGCGCTGGTGCCGAGCTTCGAGACGTGGTTCCGCGTGCTCGACGAACGGTTCGGCCACACGTCCGCGTACCCGCTCGCCGCCCAGCGGGACCTCGTCGTCGCCTATTCCCGGCTCCGCAGGGACGAGGACGTCGTGGGCGCGTTCCAGAAGGTGACCGGCTGCCGCCGTACCGCGTTGCTCGCGGGCGCGGCGCCTTCGGCGGCCATCGGCTGCAACCGTTCCTTCCTCGGTGCGCTGGCGGCCGCCGGCCCGTCCCCGTACGACGGCGGCGAGTCGAAGGCGTGCTTCGCGCACTTCCAGTCGCGGTACCGGGGCCCCCGGGACGCCGCCGCGCTGAGGGGCGCGCTGTACCAGTGCCAGGACGCGGGCTTCCTCAACACGGGCGTCGGGCTCGGCTACAACACGTACGCCAACCCGTTCGTGTGCGAGCCCGCCGCCCGGCAGTCCGTGCGGGAGAGGTACACCGGCCGGGAGTTCATCGTCCCGAACACACGCCTGCCGGCGCTCCCGGAGCACGTCGACATCCCGCTGGACCTGGGGACGCCTTCCCGGCGCGGGTTCCTCCACGCCGGGTACTGCTGAGCCGCCGTCACGGGACCGGGACGTCAGAACACGCCCTTGTACGCCTGCCATCCCGTGCCGATCCTGGCGCGGGGTCCGAACGACCCCGCGCCGTTGCCGCTGTTGCGCCACAGGTTGCCGGCGGTGTCGCGGGAGACGATGTCCGCCTTGCCGTCGCCGGTGATGTCGCCGACACCCACGACGACGTTGTACGACGAGCCCCAGCCGGAGGCCACCTTCACGCGGGACTTGAAGCCGCCGGAGCCGTTGCCGTCGTAGCGCCACAGCGTGTTGGAGCGGTCCTGGGCCAGGAGGTCGCCGCGGCCGTCCCGGTTGAAGTCCCCGACACCCACGACCTTCTTGTAACCCGACCAGTTCGCCGCGATCCGGACCCGTGCGGACAGCTTTCCCGCGCTCGTGCCCTTGTACAGGAACACCTCTCCCGTCGACGCCTTGCGCGCGATCAGGTCGGGGCGTCCGTCGCCCGTGATGTCCCCGGGAGAGGTCAGCACGTCGTACTGGTTCCAGCCGGTGCCCAGCGAGGTGTGCGGGGTGCTCGTGAGGAAGGCCTGCCCGCGCATGGTCCGGTAGGCCCGCAGTTCGCCGCTGCCGAACCGGACGAGGATGTCGTTGCGGCGGTCGCCGTTGAGGTCGCCGAACGGGACGAGTGTCACGGAGGAGGGCCAGCCCGAGGCGGGCATGCCCTTGGCGAAGGCGCCCGTGCCGTTGCCCGGCCGGTAGCTGACGACGCCGGACGAGGTGAGGGTCAGCGCGTCGCCGGTCCCGTCGGGCGCCCAGGTGCCGCCGTTGGTGAAGTCATGGCGTACGGCGGCCCCGACGGACACCTTCACCGTCCGCGACACCGTCAGCGCCGGTCCCGAGCCGTCGGCGGGCGGGGCCGTCAGGGTGAAGGTGTACGTGCCGTTGGGGACGAACGCGCCCTTGCCGTCACGCGTGTCCCACCGTACGGCCAGGGTGCCGTCCACCTCACCGCCGGAGATCTTGCGGACCACGGCGCCGGTGGCCTTGCTGGTGAGGGTGGCCGTCCAGGAGGCGGCGGGCTTGGACAGCAGTCCGCGCCACCGCCACCACGGGGCGCTCGCCGCGCTGCTCTCCCACGCGTTGTCGGTCACCTCGGACTCGACGACGGCGAGCCGCTGGGCGGCGACCCCGCTGGGGACGAGGTGGATGCGCTGGTCGGCGTCCACATAGGCCACGGGGCCGCCGAACTTGTCCACGGTCCAGGTCACTCCGCGCAGGCTGGAGGTGCCCGCCGCGAGGTCGCCGATCCTGCGGGTGGTGGCGGTGCCGTCGGAGAAGGCGGTGAGGAGGAGCGCCCCGGCCGCGGTGTCGTGCCGGACGAGGTAGCCGTCACCGAGCAGCGCCTGGCCGGACGGGACGGGGATGTTCCTCTTCGCCGTACGGTCCCAGACGCCGGCCGTCGCGGCCGGGCCGCAGGACCAGTAGATCCAGCGGCCCACCACCTGGAGCTCCTTGGGGACGCACGGGGCGCCGGTGGCGACGGTGCCGGTGGTCTTGCCGGTCTTCAGGTCCTTCGCGGTGACGACTCCGGTGCCGGAACCCGGCGTCCACAGGCTGGTCCCCCAGACGGACGCGGCCGTGACGGGGCGGGTGACGACGGGCTCGAGGTCGCCGTAGACGCCGAGGTCGCCGACGTACTGCCTGGCGGGGGAGGACCCGTTGACGATGGCGTAGCGGCCGGTGACGTCGAGGACGCTTCCGGAGGCGGAGGGCACGTGGAAGAAGCCGGCCTCGTCGTTCTTGTCGAGGGACTGGACGTATGAGCCGTCGGGCTCGGGCTCGGCGGTGAACGTGATCGCGCGGCCGTCCCCGGTGGCGTACGGGCCCACCCCGCGAAGGTTCCAGTTCCGCCAGGTCGGCGCGCTCGGTGTTCCGTCGGCGGCGACCCGCCGGGTGTAGTAGCCGCCCATGAGGCTGCTGTCGGCCTCGTCGGTGGCCAGGGTGCCGTTCTGCAGCGACAGCCGGTCGATCTTCGCTCCCGCCGGCGGTACGGTGGTCAGTTCCGTCAGCGCGGGGGTGTCCGCCCCGGTGTCGGTGACCCTGCGCACCGCCCAGTGCCCGGCGTCGCTGCCGCCGACGGCCAGCAGACTGCCGTCCGGTGCCGGGACGAGGGACGTGTTCGCGTGCCGGAGCAGGGTGAGCGGGTCACCGCCCGTGAGGGGGACGGCCATGAGCGGCTCGCCGGACTTGTCGACCAGGTTGTACGGGTCCGACGGCACGGAACGGGCCACCACCAGCCAGCGCCCGGCGATGCCCACGTGCGGGGTGCCCTCGGTGCCGGGCAGCGTCAGTGTCGTCCCGGCGGCGGAGAGGTCGGCGCGGTCCAGGACGTGCGCCGCCTTGAGGTCGGACCACCAGACCAGCCGGTCGGCGCTCAGCGCGACGCCCGTCGGGGCAACGGCTACGGCCACGTCGCCGGTGACCCTCGCGGCGGCCAGGTCCACCAGCGCCAGGTGCTGCTCGCCGTCCGCCCGCGCGTAACCGATGACGGCGGTGCCGCTGTCGCCGCCCAGGACCCTCGCGTTCGCCGTGATTCCGGCCGGCCAGCCGTCGACCGGGGTGCCCTCGGCGGGCGCGCCCTCGCCGTACAGCCACAGCACGCGGTCGCCGTCGGTGCCGCGGGCCTGGGTCAGCACATGGGCACCGAAGGTCGCCATGTACGCGCCGTGGGTGAGGGTGACGTCCGTGGTGGTGCCGGCGGACGGGTCCCGGAGGACGACCTTGCCGGTGGGCGAGACGACATCGGCCACGACATCGGACGACGACCCCAGGTAGCCGGGGAGTTCGAGGCGCGCCAGGCTGCCCAGCCCGGTCGTCGCGCCGGTGTCGTACGACGTCCACAGGAAACCGGAACGCCCCTCCTGCGCGTGCAGGTAGCCATGGGGGCCGGCGCTGTAGAGACGGTCCCTGCGCGGTGTGTAGCGGTCCGCCTGGAAGACCTTCTCCACCGCGAGGGCGGTGCGCGCGACATCGTTGTCCGCGTCGGCCGCGTGGGCCAGCGGGCCGGGACCGGCGGTCGCGGTGAGGATCGCCAGCGCGGCGACGACGCCACGGCTGGTGGTACGACGGGCCATCGTCGCCTCCTGGGCTTCTCAGCGGGGAAGTGCGGGACGGGACGGCCGACGGCCGGTCGGGCACGCGTCGACGGTGCTGCGGAAACACCCAGCCCCCCGACTGCCCCCCCGTGCACAGCGGCACGAGAGTAGCAGCAGGACCGGGCCCGTCCGCCGCGCCGGGGACGGAGATCGCGAAGGGGCCCGCGGTGCGGCCTCCCCTGCGGAGTCATCGCTCAAGTCCGGCCACAGGCAGGTGAGTTCTCCAGACCACTCGGCACCTTGGGCCCCGCCCGACGGGGGCCGGGACTCCCATCGCCCCCGTGCCGCCGTCGAGTTCGGCGTACCGGCGACTCCAGGACGTCGTCGACACCGAGGTGAAACGCCGGCCCCGGCACTCTGCGGATGACCGACGGCCGGCCGGCTCCACACCCCGCCTGGCCGGACAAACCCCGTGCACCGGGCCACGGCACCCCCGTACGATCCCCTCGCCGCTCGTACGGCAGTGCGTATCGGCGCGCCGCGTGCGGGCACCCCATGGGGAGGGAACACTTGACCATGTCCTTCGGCGCGGGACCCCGTGCGGTCCTGGCCGCTCTGGGAACCCTCGCTCTCGCACTGGCCGCCGCCGCGTCGCCCGCGCACGCGGCCGACGGGACGCCCGCCACGCCGACTCAGCTGTTCGACGGCCACCGGCACTGCTCGACCGACGCGGACCGGCCCTCGTACCGCTGGGCCGGCGACGGCCTCGTCGTCGAGGGCGTCCCCGGGATCACCGGCACCACCGGCACCTCCCTGGTCGGCGTCCGGTACCGGGCCTGGCCGGTCACCGACCCGGCGCGGATCACCACGGTCACCCGCGACCGCGTCACCCCCGGCTCCGAGGCCCCCGCCACCCTGCCCGCCGACGCGCTCGCCGACGGGCAGACGTACGCGTGGCAGGCGCAGACGGTGGCCGGGAACGCGGTCTCGGACTGGTCAGCCCCCTGCTACGTCACGATCGACGACACCCGCCCGGCGAACGCGCCCACCCTCACCTCCCCGAACTACCCGCCGGACGTGTGGAACGAGGGCGGCGAACGCGTCGAGTTCACGCTGGGCGCGGGCGGTGCCGACGACGTCGAGGGGTTCGAGTTCTCCTGGCAGCAGGATCTGCCGGTCATCGGCACCGGCATCGGTGACCACGGCGTTCCGCAGCCCGTCGACCCGTACGCCGACACGACGTACTTCAAGCGCGCCGACACGCTCGGCGGCTCGGCCACGCTCAGCCTGGTCCCGCCGCTCGGCTCCGGCCGGATGACGCTGTACGTGCGCAGCCTGGACCGGGCCTACAACGGGTCGCCGGTCACCAGCTACAGCTTCCTGGTCAGCTCCCCCGCGCCCACCGTCACCCCGGCCGTCCCGCAGCCCGGGTTCGGCGAGCCGACCGAGTTCACGCTCCGTCCCGACCCCGGGCTCCAGGCGAAGAGCCCGGTCGTGAGCTACTCCGTGCGGACCTCGGGCGGTCAGAGCGACAGGACCATCGAGGTCGCGGCGGGGGCGGACGGCACGGCGACCGTGGAACTCGCACTGGACGGCATCTACGGCGAGAACGTCCAAGTGACCAGCACCAGCGCGAACGGCTGGGTGAGCGGATCCGCCTGGTGGGGCACCACCTACGACACCACTCCCACCGTCGCCTCGGACGTCTACCCCGAGAACGGTTCGGGCGGCGCCGCCGGCGTCCCGGGGACGTTCACGTTCACGCCGAAGGTGGCGGACGTCGTGAGCTACACGTACACCTTCAACGACGGTGACCCCGAGGTCACGGTCCCCGCGGACGCCCGGCACACCGCGAGCGTCGACTGGACCCCGGCCGCGGCCGGCTGGTACGACCTCACGGTCTACGCGACGACCCGCTCCGGCATCCAACTGGCGCCGTACGACTACACCTTCACCGTGAACTGACGCCTCGGCGAGCGGCGCGGTCCAGGTCGTTCGCCGTCGCCGGTGTCGTCCGTCATCCGCTCGCGGGGGCCCGGCCGGTGCCGCTCAGCCGGTGAAGAGGCGCTTGTCCAGGGCGATCGCCAGGAGCTCGTCCATGCCCAGGGCCGGCGCCGGGCGGGTCACCGGGGTGCTCTCGGCGTACGAGTTGACCTCCCGCACGGCGACCCGGCGGCCGTCCGGACGCAGGGTGTCGACCAGCCACACCGTGGCCGGACCGCCCTTCTCGGAGGGGCCCCTGACCTTCTTGACCCTGGTGCCGTCGGCCAGGGTCGTGGCCTCGCACGCGCCGGCCACACCGGCGCAGCCCATGTGCCGGGCCAGGAGTCTGGTCATGCCGTACTGCGCGTCCACCTGCACCATGTTCTTCCCGCGCCCGTCGTCGTAGACGAGCTGGACCAGATCGTCGCTCGCGTTCAGGCCGGAGGTGGTCCCGCCGCGGGGCAGGTGCGACCTCAGCACCCGGGTCATCCGGGCGCCGGGCACCCGCCGCGCCGCGGCGGAGGCGCCGTCGGAGGCGCCGGTGGAGGCGGCTCCCCGCGGGGCCGGCAGTGCGGCGATCGCCTTGTTCCAGGCCGGGCTGCGCACGATCGAGGTCAGCTGGGCGATCGACAGCAGCGGGTCGCCCCCGTCGGCCGAGCCCTTCTCGCTGCCGCCGCCGAACTCCTGCACCGTCACCTGCGCCCCGGCCGGGGTGGTGAGCACCACGTACCAGCGTTTCTGCCCGGTGTCGCTGCTGGGATAGGTGAACGACTCGGTGGTGGTGAGCACCGCGCCGCCCGGGAGCTTGCGGGTGGCGCACTTGTCGTAGGGGCGGACCTCCACCGGCAGGCAGCCGTCCCCGCTCCCCTGGCCGGCGGTGGTGCCGGGATCCAGCCGCGCGACGGAGACGTCGATGCCGGAGGAGCCGTTCGCGGTGGAGTAGGTGAGCTCGGCGGTCGGCCAGACGGCGGGGCCGTCCCCCGCGGAGCCCCTCCCCGAGGCCGCGGAGACGGTGCCGCCGGGAGGCAGCAGGCTCTTCAGCGTGCGGACCATCTCCTCGCCGCTGACGGACGCCGGAGCCCGGGACGGCGACCGCACGGTGGAGTGTGCGGGACCGCCGGCCGTCGGCCGCCCGGGTGTGCCGCCGAGGGCGTCCGTGCCCAGCAGCGCGCCGCCCGCGGCGACCGCGGCGAAGGCGGCCGTGGCGGCGGCGACCTGGGTGGCGCGGACCAGCCGCATCCGCCGGCCCCGGACGACGGAACGCCGCACCAGGTCGGGGGAGTGGGGCGGGAACGTCTCGGCGGCGCCGGTCATGGCGCGGGCCAGCCGTCGCTCAAGGTCCTCGTCGCGTGACATGGCGGGTCTCCGTTCGTCTGGGGCGTCGGCCGGCCCGGGAGCGGAGCGCCGCCCGGCCGTGCTCGTCATGCGGTCAGGTCGGCCAGCTGGTCGCCGAGCAGGGCGCGCAGCCTCTCCAGGGCGCGCATGCTCCGGGCCCGCACGGCGCCCGGTGACACTTGGAGGACCTGTGCGGTCTCCTCCACCGAGCGGTCCTCCCAGTAGCGGAGCACCAGGACGGCACGGTCCTTGGCCGCCATCCGGGCCAGGCCGTCCAGCAGGGTCATCCGCAGCTCGGGGTCCCGCGCCGGGGCGGCGGCGTCGGGCAGCCGGTCGCTGGGGCGCTCCGTGGAACTGCGGCGGCGCCGCTGGGAGAGGAAGCTGCGGACGAGCACGGTGTCGGCGTAGGCCACCGGCGCCTGCGCCCGGCTGATCCGCCGCCAGGAGCGGTACATCTTGGCGAGGGTCTCCTGGACCAGGTCCTCGGCGAGGTGCCAGTCGCCCGTGAGCAGGCAGGCGGTCCTGAACAGCGGTCCGCTGCGGGCGGCTGCGAACTCCAGGTAGTCCGCGGGTGCTTCCCCCACCGTGTGTCCTTTCGTGGCCGGACGTCATCTCTTACACGCGGTGGGGGTGTTCCCGCGTTACGCCGCCGGCGGCACCGGATGCCGCTCAGGCGGCGCGGGAGGTGTGCCGGGGCGTCCGGGAACGGGCGGCGGTGCCCTGCCGGCCGCCCGTTCCCGGGCGGGCGGGGGACCCCTGGCGGCCGCCCGCGATCAGACGCAGACGGCGCGCTCCGGCGTGCCGGGGCGGCCCCGGTGAGCGTGTCAGCCAGTCCTCCACACGGTCCATGCCGTACAGCAGCAGTCCCACGAGGGGCAGGAGAAGGCAGGCAACGATGACCACGGTCGGGCTCCCTCCCGGCAGGCAACCGTGGCCGGGTGCCCACGGGGCGGCCGGCCACCGGGCGAGTGCGTGAACATGCTGTGTCCGCTCGCCCCGGCGTCGCCGCATCGCCGTGTGCTCCGGCGCTCCCGCTCGGGTGCTCCCGCTCGGGTGCCCCCGCTCAGGCGTGCCGTGCGTGGCGCACCGGCTGCCGCGCGGTGGCCGTACCGCGCAGCCGCCGGGCCGCGGCCAGCACCAGCGCGCCGCTGAGCAGGGCGTAGACACCGATGACCTGGGCGATGGTGAGCGCGCCCACGTCCGGCCGGACCCAGACGAGCACCCCGGCCGCGACCGATACGACGCCGGCCAGGAACAGCACCCACTCGTGGTGCAGTTCGTGCCGGAAGCGCACCGCCGCCCAGATCTCCGCGCTGCCGGTGACCACGGCCCAGGCGCCGATCAGCGCGGCCAGGGCGAGGACGGTGACGCCGGGCCAGGCGATGCTGACCACGCCCGCCGCGGCGCCCAGGACACCCCCGGTCGCGTGCGCGGCGCGGTGGGCCGCGTCCCCTTGCCGGCGGAAGGCGCTCACCAGGAGGGCCAGGCCGTCGGCGAGCGCGTACACGCCGAAGAGGAGCGCCAGCGCGAGGACGGTCACCCCCGGCCACACCAGGGCGACCACCCCGAACAGCAGGGCCGCCGTACCCCGCGCCACGAGCATCCACATCAACTGCCGCCGCACACCATCACCCCTTGATCCGCCGAACAGAGGTGTCCCGGGTACCCCGGCGCACGGCGCGCACCGATCTCGCACAGGAGGAGGCCGTCATCACGGCGGGAACACCGGGAACACCGGGAAAGACAGGGAACACCGCGTGAAAGCACCGCGTGAATGCCGTGCCGCTATTTCCCCCACTTTTCCTCCACAAACAAGGCGCCTTCGAGGAATGTGGGCACCGGCCGAGGGCAAACGGTGGTCCAGGAGGTAGATAACTATGGTTCCCTTGCTGCTTGTGCTGCTCCTCGCGCTGATTCTCTTCGGCGCCGGATTCGCCATCAAGATCCTGTGGTGGGTCGCCGTCGCCGTCCTGGTGCTCTGGCTGCTCGGCTTCGTCATGCGCTCCACCAACGCGGGTGGTGGCCGCGGACGCTGGTACCGATGGTGACCTGACGCACCACTTCCGCACGCGGGGACCGGCTGGGCTTCAGCCGGTCCCCGCGCGTGTGCCGGTCTACCCGGCCGTCGAGGGCGACGGCGGCTGGAAGCACGCGGTGACGTCCTTGCCGTACGGGCAGCGGTGGACCTCCACGGTGTCGGCCAGGGCGTCGACCAGGAGCAGACCTCGGCCGCCCAGCGCCTCGGCTCCGGGGTCACGCTGCTCGGGCAGCCGGGGAGAGGCGTCGTGGACGGTCACGTGCAGACACGACTGGTCCCAGGTGAGGATCAGCTGTGCCGAACTGCGGGCGTGTACATGGGCGTTGGTGACCAGCTCGGACACCGTCAGCAGCACCGAGTCCACCAGGTCCGGCGCCGTCTCGGCCCACCCCAGCGCCGTCAGGTGCACGCGCGTCCAGTCCCGGGCCGCCTTCACCCCGCTGCTGATCGGCAGTGAGCGCGCCCAGCCCACCGCCTTCACCGAGGAGTCCTCGGCCATGTTCTCCTCCTTCGTTCGTCCCGCCGGTGTTCCCCCCGTCTGCCCCGGATTCGCGCGGAGGAGCACCGCGCACCGGTATGCACCGGTACGCGCCGCGAGCCGCCGGCCTCCGCAGGGGAGATCCCCCCGATTCGTGCGGACCCGGGTGTAGGTGCAGGATGAGCGGGTAGCCGCTGCGATGACGCCGGCCAGGGCCGGCGGTCGCGGACAGTTCGAACTCGGGAGGGGAACAACATGGTGCTCACGAGCACGACGGCATCCGACACGCGGACCACCGAACTGCCCGAAGTCGCCGACCCCTCCAAGGTGGCGCCCAAGGACGCCCGGGAGCTGTCGCGGCTCTTCTTCGAGCAGCTGGCGGTCCTGGAAGAGGGCACCCCCGAGTACAGCTACGCCCGCAACACGCTCATAGAGATGAACATGTCCCTGGTCCGCTACGCGGCCGGCCGCTTCCGCAGCCGTGGACCGGAGGAGATGGAGGACATCGTCCAGGTCGGCATGATCGGCCTGATCAAGGCGATCGACCGGTTCGAGCTGTCGCGGGAGGCGGAGTTCACCTCCTTCGCCATCCCCTACATCGTCGGCGAGATCAAGCGGTTCTTCCGCGACACCACCTGGGCCGTGCATGTGCCCCGCCGCCTTCAGGAGGCCCGCGTCCAGCTCGCCCGCGCCACCGAGGAGCTGCGCAGCCGGCTGGGCCGCACCCCGTCCGACAAGGAACTGTCGGAGCTGATGAGCCTGTCCGAGGACGAGGTCCGCGAGGCCCGCCTGGCCGCCAACGGCTACAACTCCGCCTCCCTGGACGCCGCGATCAGCGGCAGCGAGGAGGGCGAGGCGGCCCTGCAGGACTTCATCGGCACCGAGGACGCGGCCCTGGAGCTGGTGGAGGACTTCCACGCCCTGGCCCCCCTGATCGCCGAACTCGACGAGCGGGACCGGCAGATCATCCACATGCGCTTCGTGGAGGAACTCACCCAGGCCCAGATCGGCGAGCGCCTCGGTGTCTCCCAGATGCACGTCTCCCGGCTGCTCTCCCGCTGCCTGACCCGCCTGCGCGAGGGCATGCTCAGCACCCGCTGAAGCCACCGGGCGGAGTCCAGTGGGACGCGGCTGTCCTGGCGGCGGCCCCGGCGGCGCGGCCGCTCGCCGTACGGCGGACGGGCGCGGCCTGGCTGAGCGACGTGTGCGAGCTCACCCCCCGCCCAGGGCCCCCGGGCGGGGGGTGAGCGTCTTCCGGCGACGAGTCCTGCCGGAGCTGCCACCAGCCGGGCGGAGCGGGCGTACCCGGACCTCGTCCACTACGACCGGCGCACCGTCGAGGCGGCGCGGCCCGGACGCGCTCCCCCGCCAGCCCCCGTAAGATCGACTTCGACCAAGTCACGCCATATATGGGGGAATCAACTCATGACCAAGCGTCTTTCCGCCCTGGCCGTCTCCGCGGCCGTCGTCGGGGGCTTCCTCTTCGCCTCGGTGCCCGCGCACGCCGCCACGCCGGCCGGCCGGGGCGCGGTCACCGCCAAGGCCACCGTCACGTGCAACAAGAACCAGATGCGCCAGCAGATAGCCGCCCTCAAGAACAAGGCCACGAGGCTGAAGCAGCTCGGGGAGACCGCGGCGGCCAAGAAGGCGCTGAGCGAGGCGGCCGCCATCCAGAGGAAGCTCGACGCGTGCATCAAGGCCGAGGAGGACGCGAGCAAGCCCTTCCCCGGATGACTTCCCCGGATAACTTCCCCGGATAGTCTCCGGTCCGACGCGTGGCGCCGTCCGGCCCGTTCCACGGGCGGGCGGCGCCACGCCTCTTTTCCGGCCCGGTGACAGCGGCACCGGCCCGGGATCACACCCGCTCGGTGACGGCCGGCGCCTCCTCCTCGAAGGTCAGCTCCGGCGGGGGCGTGCGGAAACCTCGGGTCAGGTAGGCGAGGTAGCAGATGCCGAGGGCGAGCCAGCAGACGCCGAGGACGAGGGCCTTGGTGTCGAGGTGGGTCAGGAGCCAGATGTCCACCACTGCGCCGATCGCGGGGGCGACCACATGGCCGAGCGGACCGGGACGGCGGCCCGCGCGCCGTTCGCGCACGTAGGTGGCGATGACCGAGAAGTTGACGAAGGTGAAGGCGATGAAGGCGCCGAAGTTGATGAACGAGGTGGAGGTCGCCACGCTCAGGCGCAGGGCGATCAGGCCGACCACTCCGGTGAGGAGGATGTTGAGGACCGGGGTGCGGTAGCGGGGGTGGATGTGCCCGAAGATCCGGCGCGGCAGGACGGAGTCGCGGCCCATGGCGTAGAGCAGCCGGGACGTGCTCGCCTGCGCGGCGATGCCGGACGCGAACTGGGCCACCACCAGGCCGGCCAGGAAGACGGAGGAGAACAGGTCGCCGCCGATGGTCCGGGCGATCTCGAAGGCGGCCGAGCTGGGGTCGTCGAAGGAGCTGCCGGGGTGGGCCAGCTGGGTGGCCCAGGCGACGGCCACGAAGATGCCGCCGCCGATCAGGGCGATCAGCAGGATGGCCCGGGGCATGGTGCGCTGCGGCTCGATGGTCTCCTCGGTGAGCGTGGTGACCGCGTCGAAGCCGAGGAAGGAGTAGGCCGCGATCGCCGCTCCGGCGGAGATGCCCGCCAGGGTGGTGCCGTGGTTGGCGAACGGTGTCGTGCCGGCCAGCGCCCCGGCGCCCCCGACGTGCACCACGTGCCGCAGGGAGAGCGCGACGAAGATGCCGATGACCAGCACCTGGAAGGTCATGAGCAGGTCGTTGGCCCGCTCGGCGGTCTTGATGCCCCGCACGTTCAGGGCGGTGGTCAGCGCGATGAAGCCGATGATCCACACCCAGAACGGGACGGCGGGGAACTGGGCCTGGAGGTAGGCGCCGCCGATCAGCCAGATGACCATGGGCAGGAAGAAGTAGTCGAGCAGCGTGGCCCAGCCGATCAGGAAGCCCACCCGCGAGTCGATGGCCCTGCGGACGTAGGTGTACGCCGACCCGGCCACGGGGTGCGCGGCGGCCATCTTCCCGTAGCTGTGCGCGGTGAACAGCATGGCGAGCAGGGCCAGCAGATAGGCGGTGGGCACGGTGCCGCCGGTGCTCTCGGCCACGACGCCGAACGTGCCGAGCACGATCAGCGGGGTCATGTAGGCGAGGCCGAACAGGACGACGGATCTGAGCGTCAGCGCACGGGTGAGGCCCTGGGCGGATGCGTTCTCCATAGCGGGCTCCATGTCGGGCTCCATAGCGGGCTCCATGACGGGCTCCGGGGGGAGCTCCGGGGGACGGGGACGGACGAGCGGGCGGGAGGATTCAGCCGGTGGCGGGGCGCCAGCGGCCGGGGTCGATGCGGCCGCCGTACAGCGGCAGGTCGATCGGGGTGTCGGCGTCGGTGAACTGGTCCCACATGCGGTTGAGCCCGGCCGTGCCGAAGGTGCGGACGCGCGTGACGTCGTCCAGGTCGAGCACGTCGGTCAGCACGGTGGGGGCCGAGTCGGGGGCCTCGGCGCGCACCCGTCCCTCGGGGTCCACCACCAGGCTGCGGCCGGTGCCGAGGGGGCCGGCGGTGTTGACGCTGAGCACGAAGACCTGGTTGACGATGGCGTTGGCCCGGGCCAGCACCAGTTCCTGGGCGCGGTCCGCCGTGGTGGTCATGACCGGGTTGACGATCGCCTCGGCGCCCAGCCAGGCCAGCTGGCGCGCGACCTCCGGGAACCAGGCGTCGTAGCAGATGGAGATGCCGATGCGGCCGACGCCGGGCAGGTCCGCCACGACGAAGCGGTCGCCGGGGTCGTACGGCTCGTGCGGCCGCCACGGGAAGATCTTGCGGTACGAGGCGACGAGGCGGCCCTCCGGCGAGTAGACCGGCGCCGTGTTGAACAGCTCGCCCCGCTCGCCGCGCTCGCACACGGTGCCCGGTACGAGCCAGATGCCCAGGTCGCCGGCCAGCTCGGCGAGCTGCCGGGAGCGGGGGCCGTCCAGCGGCTCGGCGGCCTCCTGGAGCTGCTCGGTCGCCGACGGCGAACCGTCGACGCCGCACAGGTGCAGTTCCGGGTACACGGCGAGGCGGGTCTGCGGGAAGCGGTCCAGCAGCTGCCCGACGTCCTCGGCGAATCCGGACAGGGGTGCCGTCGCCGGGCGGGGAGGTGCCTGGACGAGGGCGAGGGGGAGGGGACGGGACATGGCGAGGAAATTAGCTCAAGGTGAGCTGTTAATCAATAGAATCATTTTGATCCGATTTCCGTTCTCGCTACATTGACGGCATGCCTCACCCCCAGGACGGCCCCGCCCCTGACGGCCCCGACCCTGACGGCTCCGACACGCGGACGGCCGGCGCGGCGGCGCTGCCCTTCGACGCCCCCGCGCTCGACGGCATCCGCCGGCTCACGGCCCTGGACACCGTGCGCGCGCGCATCGGGCTCGCCGTCGACCTGGGACTGCTCGCCCCGGGCGAGAAGCTCCCCACGACCGACCGGATAGCCGCGGCGCTCGACGTCGGGGAGATCACCGTCCGCCGCGCGCTGTCCACGCTCTGCCAAGACGGCGTCCTGGAGCGCCGCCGGGGCCGCAACGGAGGCACCCGGGTCGCCGAGCGGCCGGCCCGGGGCGTGGTCGGCGCGATGGACGACTACCGCGCGCGGAACAGCGAGGTCCACGCGCTCGTCGACCAGCGGCTCGTGCTGGAGTGCGGCCTCGCCCACCTGGCCGCCCGCAACGCCGACGAAGCCGCCCTGGCGCACCTGGAGCGGCTGGCCGACGAGATGGACCAGGTGCCGACCTGGGCGGAGTTCCACGGCTGTGACGAACGGTTCCACCTCGCCGTCGCCGCCGCCACCGGCGTCCCCGCGGCGGCCGAGGCCTACCGCGGCGTGCTCCAGCAGCTGTACCGCTTCTACCTGCCCTACCCGATGGACGCCCTGCGCGAGTCCAACCTCGAACACCGCGCCCTCGTCGACGCCCTGCGCGCCGGGGACACCGCGGCGGCGGCCGACATCGCGCGCCGGCACGTGGAAGTGCTCCACCGGACCATGTTCGTGGGGCTGCTGGAGACGGCCGGGGGCCGCGGGAGCGAGCCGGGCGGGACCGCCTGACTCACCGTCCGCGGGGCTCCGGCCGGCCCGGGCGCGGCTGGGGCGGTGTGCGCAGGGCGAGGAGGGCCACGTCGTCGAGGCCGGGCGGGTGGACGCGGCGCAGGAGCTGGTCGGTGAGGGACGGCAGCGGGCGGTGGGCGAGGGCCGCGGCGTGCTGGCGCAGCCGGCTCAGGCCCTCGTCGAGGGTGTAACCGGGTGCCTCGATGAGGCCGTCGGTGTACAGCAGCAGGGTGCAGCCCGGGGGCAGCACCACGCTGGCGTCGGGGCGGGGCGCGCCGGCCCCCGTGCCCAGCAGGAGGCTGTGACCTTCGGTGAGGTAGTCGGCCAGACCGTCGCGGGTGACGAGCAGGGGCGGGGGGTGGCCGGCGTTCGTCCAGGTCAGCTTCCAGTTGCCGTCGTCCGTCCGGGTGAGCCGGGCGAGGATGAGGGTGGCCATGGTGACGTCGGTGATGGGCATGATCGCCTCATCGAGCCGCTGGACGATGCGGCTGGGCGGTTCCTGCTGGGACCAGGCGTAGGCGCGGAGCATGTTGCGCAGCTGGGCCATGCCGGCCGCGGCCTCCAGGTCGTGGCCCACGACGTCCCCGATGGCCAGGGCGGTGGCACCGTCGGGCAGGGTGAAGGCGTCGTACCAGTCGCCGCCGACCTGGGAGGCGTCCGGGGCGGGCAGGTAGCGGACGGCCATCTGGAGTCCGGGGACCCGCGGCATCTGCGGCAGCAGGTGGTTCTGCATGGTCTCGGCGACCGCGCGCTGGCGCTGGTAGAGGCGGGCGTTGTCCAGCGCCACGCCGGCGCGGCGGGCGATGTCCTCCAGCAGGGGCAGGTCGGCGGTGGTGAAGTCCCCCGGCTTCCCGGCCCGGCCCAGGGTGAGGGCCCCGAGGACCTCCCGGGTGCCGCGGATGGGGGCGATGGCCGCCGAGTGGATGCCCGTGGCCTCGAACAGACGGCGCTGCTCGACGGCGATGCCGGAATCCGGGGCACGCCGGTACGTGGCCGGCCCGGCCAGGGCGGAGGCGACACCGCGCAGTGCCCGGGACAGCGGCATCGGCGACTCCTCGGGCACCGGCGGCATCGGCCCTTGCAGGTCCTCGTGGTGGACCAGGCGGTCGCCCTCTGCGTGCACCACGGCGGTGCGCCACACCTCGTCGTGCTCGGTGATCAGGTCGATGACGGCCCAGTCCGCCAGCCGGGGCAGCACCAGGGACACCAGCCGGCGCAGTGCCTCGTCGACGTCGAGGGTGGAGGTCAGCCGGGTGGTGGTCTCGGCGAGCAGGGCCAGCCGTTCGAAGTCGGTCAGCGTCTCGGTGGCCCGCTCCGGGTGCGGCTCGGCGACGTCCGCCCGCTCGGGGGTGTGGAAGAGGGCGAGCGTGCCGGTCCGCCGGTCGCCGGTGTCGCCGAGGTCGTACGGGGCGATCATCCAGGAGACGGGCAGCAGGGAGCCGTCACCGCGCAGGAAGTGCTCCGTGTGACCCTGCGCCGGGTTCCCGGCGTGGAACGCCTGGCGCATGGCGCACTGCGTCGTGGGCAGCGGCTGGCCCTGCGGCCCGCGGTGCAGCAGGTCGTGGGCGTCCTGGCCGAGCAGGTCCGCGGCGGGGCGGCCCAGCAGCCGTTCGGCGAGGGAGTTCACGGCGAGGATGTGCCCCTGCGCGTCGACGACGTAGGCTCCGGCGCCGATGGCTTCCACCGCGTCGGTGAGCCGGGCACGGGCACCGGGTTCCGTCCGCTGCCGCTGCCGGTCGGTCCCGGCTCTCTCCGCCCCTGCCATGTCGTGGCCTCCTGTGCTCGTGAGGCGCCGCGCGTGTACGTCGACCGGTGCCGTGGGCGCCTGGTCTTCCGTATGCCCCGTCACGGGCGGGAACTCTCCTGATGACGGGCGCACCGGCCCGGACAGCCGCAGGCACCGGCTCCCGGGCACCCCTCCCGCCGGCCCCGGCGAGGCGGACGGCCTCACCTCCCGGCAGCCCGCACCGCCGGCGCCGCCCGCACCTGGTGAACGACCGGCCGGCGCTACGCGGCGATGACGGCGACGCCCGTCCTGCCCCCGTCGACGTCCACCACGGTTCCGTGCACGAAGGCCGCCTCGTCGCCGGCCAGCCAGACCGCGGCATGGGCGATGGCGTCCGGCGTGCCGACGCCGCCGGCCGGGGTGCCCTTCATCATGACCTCGCCCGGATGCGGCTCGCCGCCCTCCGGCGCCGGGGGCAGGATCACGCCCGGTGAGACGGCGTTCACTCGCACGCCCAGCGGGCCGAACTCCGCGGCCCACGCCCGCGTGAGCGTCTCCATGGCCCCCTTGGTGGAGCTGTAGAGCGCACCGCTCGGCACGCCCAGGCGGGCGATCCACGAGCCGAGGTTGACGATCACCCCGGCGCCGGCCTCCGCCATGCCCGGGACGACGGCCGCCGTGAGGAAGAACGGCGCCTTGACGTTCACCGCGTAGACCCGGTCGAAGGTCTCCTCGTCGGTGGCGGCGGTGCCGGGGGCCGGGTAGACGCCCGCGTTGTTGACCAGGACGTCGATCCGCCCGCCCAGGGTCTCGCGGGCGCGGGCGGCCAGGTCGCGGGAGGCCGCGGCGCTGCCGTCGAGGTCCGCCGCCAGGAAGTCGGCCCGGCCGCCGGACGCGCGGATCCCCGCGACGACCTGGGTGCCCCGTTCCCGGTTCCGCCCGGACACGATGACGTGGGCCCCCTCCGCGGCGAACGCCTCCGCGATCGCCTGTCCGATGTTGCTGGTCGATCCGGTGACCAGTGCCGTCTTGTCCCGCAGCCGTCCGCCCATGGCGCGCTCTTCTCCTCGTCTCGCGGTGTGCGGGCCACTGTGCGCCGCAAAAAATGGACCGGCAAGTCCAGTCCGTGACGGCGCGGCCGACGGTACGGGCGGGGCGGGGCGGGCGGATCAGACGGTCCACCCGCCCCGGAGGGTCAGCGGTCCGGCCGTCCGGGCCCCGGGCCGGCTTCCGCGAACAGCGGCCCGAACTCCTCCGGAAGGGCACCGCGCAGGTCGGCCTCCAGGCCGGTGTCCTCGGCCGTGAGCCGGGAGACCACCGTCCGCGCCAGGAACAGCGCCTGCTCGGGGGTGGCGTCCACGGGCCGGCCGACATCGGCCAGCAACGCGTCGAGCGGATCGGCCGGCCCGGCCGGTGCCTCGCCGCCGTGCCGCCGCGCGCCGATCTCCAGGGCGCCCCGCTCGTGGGGCGGCACGGCCTGCCGCAGATGCTCCCGGTGCGGTGGGTCGAGGCGGCTGCTCAGCGCCGCGAGGACGAGGTGAACGGCGGCGTCGGCGGCCTCCTCGTCACCGAGACGGGCCCGTGACGCCACCTCTTCCACCAGATGCCGATGGCTGATCATGCTTCCTCCCGCTGGTGCGGTCAGGGGGTTGTCCTAAGGGTGGAGTAGCTGACGGGTGCCCGTGCGGACAGATGCGTACACCGCCCTACATATCGCACTGAAGCGGACATGGATCGCCGGAAGCGTGGCAGTCCGGCTGACGAAGTTGTTCGGCCGGCGCGGTGGTTACGGCCGGCGCGGTGGTGGGCCACCCGCGTGGCCTGGTGACGGACCGCGACCTCACCGTGCGCATCCTGGCGGAGGGCGGTGACGTCAGCGGTGTGCGCGTCGAGGACGCGTGCAGCACCGACCTGACCACGGTCACCCCCGACGACCCCGTCGACCGCGCGGTCGGCCTCATGCGGGAGAAGGCCGTGCGCCGGCTGCCGGTGGTCGGTCCCGAACGGGACCGCGTGGTCGGCATCGCCTCCCTGGGCGACCTGGCCGTCGAGCGCGACACCGACTCCGCGCCGAGCGAGATCAGCGCGGCCTAGCCCACCACGTAGGCCGGCCGGCGTTCCCGTCCACCGACACGCGTACTCCGTCCACCGACGGGTGGACGGCAGTACGCGCATCGGTTGCCGCGAGAGGAAGTCTGTCACGTCGAGGACAGATCTCTTGGGCCACCGGAGTCAGAGTCGGGGCTCCTCGCCGCGTCCCGGGACGAGGGTCGGCTCCCGCCTTCCCGCGGGCCATCGGCGAGGCCGAGCGGATCACCCCGCTGCGTTCGGAGGGCGGCCACCGCCGGTACTCACGCCGTCAGCTGCGCATCGCCGCCCGCGCCCGGGAGCTGGTGGACCGGGGCACGCCCGCCGAGGCCGCGTGCCGCACCATCCCCCTGGAGGGCCGGCTCGACGACGCCCTCCGCGTGCACCCGGACATGCGCCGACGGCCCGGCGAACGCGGTGCGGATATCTAGAGCCGCCACTGCAGAAATTCCGGCCACGACGGCGTCAGAATACCTGGACGATCACGAAAACACGTGGGGCTTCCGGCCTGCCTGTGTTAGCGTGATACCAGTTGCAGTTTTGGTTGCCAGAGATTTTTTCTTTGCAGAGCTTTCCGGATTCTTCCGGAGGGGTGATCATCGCGGCGACTCGGCTCCGTAAAGTGCGGAGTCCGGCATGGCCCCCAAGGGAGATTCAATATGGCATCTGGCACCGTGAAGTGGTTCAACGCGGAAAAGGGCTTCGGCTTCATCGAGCAGGACGGCGGCGGCGCCGACGTGTTCGCCCACTACTCGAACATCGCCACCTCCGGCTTCCGCGAGCTTCAGGAAGGCCAGAAGGTTACCTTCGACGTCACGCAGGGCCAGAAGGGCCCGCAGGCCGAGAACATCGTTCCTGCCTGACGCTGACGCGCTGCATGGTGCTGGGGCCCGCGCTCTCGAGGTGCGGGCCCCAGCCCGTTGTTTTCCCGGCCCAGGCCGGATTTTCGCATTTCCGTCGGCTCATTCTTGTGAATCCACGCGCGGCTCGTTCACCGCTGGGCGGAATTCCTCGATACGCCGCATCGAGGAAGGTTCCCTCATGAACCGCACCCGTCGCACCGGCGGCGACCCAGGCCGCTTCCGCGCGGACCGGACCTCCACCCGGACGGCCGGCGGCACGCGCGGCGGCCGTTCCCGTGCACAGGAGCAGGGCCGGCAGGGCGCCCGTCCGGGCACCGGACGCAGGAGCGGCGCGGGCGCGCGCTCCGGCACCCGCCGGCAGGAGTTCGCCCTGCCGGTCACCCTCACCGAACCGCTGCCCGCGGTCGAGACGTTCGCCGAACTGGACATGCCCGCGCGCCTGCTGGCCGCGCTCGGCGCCGAGGGCGTCACCGCGCCCTTCCCGATCCAGGCGGCCACGCTGCCGAACGCGCTGGCCGGCCGGGACGTCCTGGGCCGCGGGCGCACGGGCTCGGGCAAGACGCTCGCCTTCGGCCTGCCGCTGCTGGCCCGTCTGGACGGGCAGCGGGCCCAGCCCCGGCAGCCGCTCGCGCTCGTCCTCGTGCCCACCCGGGAACTGGCCCAGCAGGTCACCGACGCCCTCACCCCCTACGCCCGCGCCCTGCGGCTGCGGCTCGCCACGGTGGTGGGCGGCATGTCGATCGGCCGTCAGGCGAGCGCGCTGCGCGGCGGCGCCGAGGTCGTCGTGGCCACACCCGGCCGTCTGAAGGACCTCATCGAGCGGGGCGACTGCCGGCTGGACCAGGTCGCCGTCACCGTTCTGGACGAGGCCGACCAGATGGCCGACATGGGCTTCATGCCGCAGGTGACGGCCCTGCTCGACCAGGTCGCCGACGGCGGCCAGCGGCTGCTGTTCTCGGCCACCCTGGACCGCAACATCGACCTGCTGGTACGGCGCTACCTCCACGATCCCGTCGTGCACTCGGTCGACCCGTCCGCGGGAGCCGTCAGCACCATGGAGCACCATCTGCTGCACGTGCACGACGACGACAAGCACACCGCAGCGACCGAGATCGCCGCCCGGGACGGGCGGGTGATCATGTTCCTGGACACCAAGCACGCGGTCGACCGGATGGCCAGGCACCTGCTGTCCGTCGGGGTGCGCGCCTCGGCCCTGCACGGCGGCAAGTCGCAGCCGCAGCGCAACCGCACGCTCGCCCAGTTCAAGGACGGCCACGTCACGGTCCTCGTGGCGACCAACGTCGCCGCCCGCGGCATCCACGTCGACGGCCTCGACCTCGTCGTCAACGTCGACCCGCCCGGGGACCACAAGGACTACCTGCACCGGGGCGGCCGTACCGCCCGGGCCGGCGAGTCCGGCACGGTCGTCACCCTCGTCCTGCCGCACCAGCGGCGTGCGATGGACCGTCTGATGGCCGACGCCGGCATCACCGCGAGCAGCGTCCGGGTCCGCCCCGGCGAGGCCGAACTGCACCGCATCACCGGCGCCCGCACCCCCTCCGGCGTGCCCGTCACGGTCACCGTGCCGGCCGCCGAACGCAGCGAGCGCACCGCGTCCGCCCCGCGCAGCCGCCGGGGACGCGCCGCCGGCCGGGGGGCGGCCGCCCGCACCCGTCGCTCCGCCCCGAGGAACAACTCGTAGTCCAGGCACCGGGATTCGCTCCCCGCGTCCGGGGCGAGCCTACGGTCGATCCCTCCGCTGTCCCTCCCCCAACCCTGTGGAGTCCGCCATGCGCTGTGTCATCGCCCGTTTCCCCTTCGACCTGACCAAGAGCGAGGTCGAGCAGTCGATGAACGGGATCTCGCCCGAACCGGTCACCGGCATCTCGGTGAGCATCGGCCGCCGCGTCTACCCCGTCATGCAGGTCGGCGAAGTGATCACCAAGCAGGACCGCCGCGACTTCACGTCGGGCGAGATGCGCCGGGCGCTGACCCGGCTCGGCTTCACCTGCCACGACGCGCCCCCGGCCGCGCCGGCCGCGCCCGCCGCGGCCCCGGCCCCGCGCGCCAACGAGGACGCCTGGCGCTGGTGACCTCCCGGTGACCACGGCGTCCTGGTTCACGGGTGTGAGCCGCGTGGGATGTGGCACCCGGAGACGGAGCGGGCCGGACCTGCGCACCGCGTCCCGTGCGGCAACCGGTTCGGCCACGAGCCGGGTGCCGTGCCGGGGCGCGACGGCCCGCGCCGCCCGGTTGTCGCCGCGAACCGCCGACGACAACCGGTGTGGCCCGCGCGGCGGACCCCGGACGCCGTGCGCCCGGGACGCGGGACCCCGGGCCGACCGCCGGGTTCAGGCAGGTGCGTTCGCCCGTGCCACCGCGTCCGTCCGCTCCCGCACCACGCGCCGCCGCGGGGCCGGGACGAACAGCGGGTTGGCGACGCCCCAGGCCGCGCCCTTGCAGACCAGTTCCTTGTAGACGGCGGCGATCCGGCCGGTCAGGGCCGCCCGCACCGCGCGGTCGTCGGCGGTGACGTACTGGATCAGGCCCTCCTTGCGGCCCAGCGAGACGCACTGGTTGAAGTAGCGCAGCGGCACCTTCGGGAGCTTGCCGCCGGTCAGGCGCGCCGCGATGGCGTCGGCGGCCTGCCAGGCGGTGGGGACGCCCGAGGCGCACGACATCCGCAGCGGCTTGTCGCCGGGGCCCATCGCCAGGGCCGCGTCGCCGACGGCGTACACGTCCGGGTGCGAGACCGAGCGCATGGACCGGTCGACGACGATCTGGCCGGTGCCGGTGACCTCGAGGCCGGTGGCCCGCGCGATCGGGTGGACGGTGAAGCCGGTGGTCCAGACGGTGACCGCGGCCGGGACCGCGGTCCCGTCGGCGGTGGTGACGCGGTCGGCCGCCACAGCCGTGACGTCGGTGTGCTCGTGCACCGTGACGCCGAGCCCGGCGAAGACCTTGCGCACGTGCGCGCGGCCCTTCGCGGAGAGCCAGTCGCCGAGGCCGCCGCGGGCGACGAGGGCGACGTCGAGGTCCGGGCGGGCCTCGGCGATCTCGGCCGCCGCCTCCAGACCGGTGAGGCCGCCGCCGACCACGACCACCGGCTGCCCGGCCGTCAGCCCGGCCAGCCGCTCGCGCAGCCGCAGCGCTCCGGCACGGCCCGCGATCTCGTGGGCGTGCTCCGCCACGCCGGGCACGCCCTGGTCGTTCCAGCCGCTGCCCAGGGCGTACACGAGGGTGTCGTACTCCAGTTCCCCGGGGCCGTCCGCGTCGGTGACGGCGACCGTCCTGCGGTCGACGTCGACGGCGGTGACCCGTGCGAGCCGCAGCCGCACACCGGTGCCCGCGAACATCTCGCTGAACGGCCGGGGCTTGAGGTCCTGGCCGGTGGCGAGCTGGTGCAGCCGGACGCGCTCGACGAAGTCGGGTTCGGCGTTGACGAGGGTGAGGGAGACGTCTTCGGGGCGCAGCCGCCTGGCGAGGCGCCCGGCGGTGATGGCTCCGGTGTATCCGGCTCCGAGGACGACGATGCGGTGCTGCATTTCCTGGCTCCTGTCTTGAGCGGATTCGCCCCTTGAACCGGGCGGCCCGCCGTTTCCTGACAGGAACGGGGTGTGAAGCACGTCACACCGGGGTCGGTGGGGGTGGAAACCGGGATCAGAAGGGGTGGAGCAGGGGTTCGCCGTGGTCGGTGGCCGCCCAGTGCCGGGTCGCGCGTTCGAGCTTGTCCGGGTTGGCCTGGCCGCGGAACGCGCGGATGCCGTCGGCGGTGACCTCCAGGCAGATGACGCCGACGACCCGCCCGTCGAGGACCGCCACGACGGCCGGCTCGCCGTTGGCGGTGGTGGCGTAGATCCCGGGCGAGCCGCCGACCAGGTTGCGCTTGGCCGTGCCGGGCTTGAACAGGCCCCGCATGAACGTGGCGACCGCGAGCGCGCCCTCGAACGCCTTGGTGCGGGCCGGGACCTTGCCGCCGCCGTCGCCGATCGAGACGGCGTCCTGGGTGAGCAGCCGCACCAGCGGCTCGGTCCGGCCGCTGGTGGCGGCGGCCAGGAACTCCTCGACGATCCGCCGGGCGGCGGCCTCGTCGATCTCGATGCGGGCCTTGCCGTCCGCGACGTGCTTCTTGGCTCGGTGGAGGATCTGCTGGCTCGCGGCCTCGCTGATGTCGAGGATCTCGGCGATCTCCCGGTGCGGGTAGTCGAAGGCCTCCCGCAGCACGTACACCGCCCGCTCGTTGGGGGCCAGCCGCTCCAGCAGGGTGAGGACGGCGTACGACACCGACTCGCGCTGTTCCGCGGTGTCGGCCGGGCCCAGCATCGGGTCCCCGGCGAGCAGCGGCTCGGGCAGCCACTGGCCCACGTAGGTCTCGCGCCGCGCGCGGGCCGAGGTGAGCTGGTTGAGGCAGAGGTTGGTGAGCACCTTCGTCAGCCAGGCCTCGGGGACCTCGACGTGGCCGGCGCCGGCGGCCTGCCAGCGCAGGAACGTCTCCTGCACGGCGTCCTCGGCCTCGCTCGCCGAGCCGAGCAGGCGGTAGGCGATGGCCTCCAGCCGGGGCCGGGCCGCCTCGAACCGCTCCACGTCGCTCACTGTCAGGGCCATGCCCGGGATCCTAGCCGCCTCGGCTCCCGCCGGGCGGGGCCGCGGGTTCTTCCCGCACGAGGTCCACGAGGCCCGCCGCGACGCGAGGGAGGGCCACGAAACCCCGGCTCGTTGGGCCGGACGGGTGTATCCGTCATCCGAATGGCCGCACGTCGCACGCTCAGGGCCCCCGGCGCGGCCCCGCGTGGCGAGGATGGCGGGTGACCGACGTCCTGTCGTGGGCGGACGGCGAGCATCGGGAGACGGACGACTGGTGAGCATCCTCAACGAACCACAGGGCGGTGGCGCCCCAGCCGAGGACTCGTACGAGAACGAGTTGCCGGTCCGGCGCAAGCAGCCCGGCAATGTAGTGGTGAGGTGGCTGACGACCACCGACCACAAGACGATCGGCACCCTCTATCTGTCGACGTCGTTCGGGTTCTTCCTGGCCGGCGGGGTGATGGCGCTGATCATCCGCGCCGAACTCGCCCGTCCCGGACTCCAGATCATCTCGAAGGAGCAGTACAACCAGCTGTTCACGATGCACGGCACCGTGATGCTGCTGATGTTCGCCACCCCGCTGTTCGCCGGCTTCACCAACTGGATCATGCCGCTGCAGATCGGCGCGCCCGACGTGGCCTTCCCCCGGCTGAACATGTTCGCCTACTGGCTGTACCTGTTCGGCTCGCTCATCGCGGTGGCCGGCTTCCTCACCCCGAACGGCGCGGCCGACTTCGGCTGGTTCGCCTACACGCCCCTGTCCGACGCGATCCGCACCCCCGGGGTCGGCGCGAACATGTGGATCCTGGGTCTGGCGTTCTCCGGCTTCGGCACCATCCTCGGTGCCGTCAACTTCATCACCACGATCACCGCGATGCGCGCGCCCGGCATGACCATGTTCCGCATGCCGATCTTCACCTGGAACGTGCTGCTGACCAGTGTCCTGGTCCTGTTCGCCTTCCCGGTGCTGGCCGCCGCCCTGTTCGCGCTGGCGGCCGACCGCATTCTCGGCGCCCACGTGTACGACGCGGCCAACGGCGGCCCCCTCCTGTGGCAGCACCTCTTCTGGTTCTTCGGCCATCCGGAGGTGTACATCATCGCGCTGCCGTTCTTCGGCATCGTCACCGAGGTCATCCCGGTGTTCTCGCGCAAGCCGATCTTCGGCTACATGGGCCTGGTCGCCGCGACCATCGCCATCGCCGGACTGTCGGTCACGGTGTGGGCGCACCACATGTTCCCCACCGGCGCCGTGCTGCTGCCGTTCTTCTCCTTCACGACCTTCCTGATCGCCGTGCCGACCGGGGTGAAGTTCTTCAACTGGATCGGCACGATGTGGAAGGGCTCGCTGTCCTTCGAGACACCGATGCTCTGGGTGACCGGCTTCCTCGTGACGTTCCTCTTCGGTGGTCTGACCGGTGTCATCCTGGCCTCCCCGCCCATGGACTTCCACGTGACGGACAGCTACTTCGTGGTGGCCCACTTCCACTACGTCGTCTTCGGCACGGTGGTCTTCGCGATGTTCGCCGGCTTCCACTTCTGGTGGCCCAAGTTCACCGGCAAGATGCTCGACGAGCGCCTGGGCAAGATCTGCTTCTGGACCCTGTTCACCGGCTTCCACGGCACCTTCCTGGTCCAGCACTGGCTGGGTGCCGAGGGCATGCCGCGCCGCTACGCCGACTACCTGGCCGCCGACGGCTTCACCGCGCTGAACACGGTGTCCTCCATCAGCTCCTTCCTGCTCGGCCTGTCGATCCTGCCGTTCCTCTACAACGTCTGGAAGACGGCCAAGTACGGCACGCCGGTCGGCACGGACGACCCGTGGGGCTACGGCCGCTCGCTGGAGTGGGCGACCTCCTGCCCGCCGCCCCGGCACAACTTCGTCACCCTGCCCCGCATCCGCAGCGAATCCCCGGCGTTCGACCTGCACCACCCGGACATCGCCATGCGGGAGCAGGAGGGCCACAGCACCGCGATCACGAGCGACCGGGGCCGGGAGTGAGCGGTCTGCCCCAGCAGGGGACCGGAGTGGGCGGCGACCTCGGCAACGAGGCCGAGGGCTATCTGCTGTGGCAGGCCAGGGTCGCGGAGGCGGAGCAGCGCGCCCGGGAGTTCGCCGGCTCCCTCGACTGGCTGACGACGGCGCAGCGTGAGGAGGTCGAGCGGCGGTACACCGCCGACAGCCTGCTGCGGGCCCGGGCCGACCTCGAACGCGTCGCGGCCCGGTGCGTGTCGCTGCGGGCCGAGTACGAGCAGCGGTACGCCGAACTGCGGCGGCGCTGCGTGGGCGTGGCGCTCGCGGTGTGCGCCGGCTTCACCGCCCTGGCCGCCCTGTTGCTGGCCCTCTGACCCGCGCCGGCCGGTTTGCCGCGGCACGCGTGGGTCACTCGGGACCGGTGGTGTCCAGGGGGGCACGAGGTGACCGGGAGGAAGCCGATGAGCGCGGTGACCGTGGCCCGGGCGCAGGGCCTGTTCAATCTCGTCGGCGGTGGGTGGCCCCTGCTGCACCTGCGCAGCTTCGAGTGGGTCTTCGGGCCGAAGACCGACGTCTGGCTCCAGCGGACGACGGCGGGGCTGCTCGCCACGACCGGCTGGAGCCTGCTGCGCACCGGTCCGGCCCCGGAATCGCTCGGCCAGGCGCGCCGGGCGGGCATCGGGTCCGCCGTGACCCTGCTGGCCGTCGACCTCGTCTACGTGCCCCTCGGCCGGATCCGCCCCACGTACCTGCTCGACGCGGCGATGCAGGCGGGCTGGCTGGCGGCCTGGTGGCGGTGCGGGAGGCCGCGGTGCGCGAAGCCCGGCGGGAAGCGGCGGGGCGGTGCCCGGTCCGTGCCGCGCTTGCGGTGACGCGGTGCCGCGGTGACGGGTGACGCGATGCCCGGCCGGCGGACGCGGACGCGTTTCGAGGGGTGGATCGTCGGGACCGGGACGGCGTCCGGCACCCGGGTGGTGCTGGGCCACTGGTGCCGGTCGCCGTTCGGGCGGTTCAGCGACGTCATGGTCGAGCGGGCGGACGGGCACCGGCTGCTGCTGGCGCCCTCCCGGCGGACCGCCGACTTCATCGCCGCGACCTACACCTTCGACGACGTGGAGGTCACGCCCGTCACCGTACGGGTCGCCGGCCGGCACTGGGAGATCACGGCCGGCCCGCTGGACCTGCGCCTCACCACCGGCCCGCGCGGCCTCATGGGCCGGCTGCTGCGCGCCGTGCCCGCGCCGCTCGCCGCCCGGCCGGCCTGGACGGTGCTGACGTACCCGCCCGCGCGGCTGCTGCTCGGCGTGCGCACCCGGGGCAGCGCGGGCGGCGGGCGGCGCGAGTGGTACGGCGCCCTGGACCTGCTGCCGGTCGTGTCGGCCACCACGGTGTACGACGGCCGGGACCAGGGTCCGCTCGCGCCGGTCGCGCCGCCCGTGCGGTTCGGGTTCGGCTCCACGCCCCGCGCGCCCAGCGCCGTACGGGTGGTCACGACCGTCGGGCTCCGCCTGTCTCCCGGCCCGCGCCGCGGGCCGGCCACTCGGACCAGCTGAGATTCCGGACCGGCTCGTCGCCGAGCAGGAGAACGACCCCGAGGCGCCGTCTGGCACCTGCCCGGCGCGGTGCCTCCCGGCTACTCCTCCTCGCTGGTCTTCACGTGTGTCGCCCTGCCCGGCTCCGGCAGCTGGGCCAGCTCGGAGCGCAGGAGCAGTACGTCGCCGATGAACAGGTCGTAGACCACGATCCCGATCACGCCGCCGACCAGCGGACCGACGATCGGGATCCACCAGTACGCGCTGAAGGAGCCGGACACGCTCCCCGGGAACGCCAGGCTGCCCCAGCCCGCCGCGTAGGTGAGCAGGCGCGGCCCGAAGTCCCGGGCCGGGTTGATGGCGTAGCCGGCGTTCGCGCCGTAGGACATGCCGACCGCGGCGACGACGAAGCCCACGACCAGCGGGCCGAGATTGGCCCTGACGGCCTGGTTGCGCAGGTCGAGCACGGCCGCGATCAGCATGAGCAGGAAGGCCGTGCCGACGATCTGGTCGATGAGCGGCCCCCAGATGCCGCCGTGGAAGTACGCGGCCGGGAACGTGGCGAAGATCGAGAACGTGGTGTTGGTGTGCCCGTTCACCTTCGGTCCCGGCACGGTGCTGTCGTAGGCGTCGATCGCGTTGTGGTAGACGAGGTAGACCAGCGCGGCACCGGTGAGGGCGCCGACGACCTGCGCGAACCAGTACGGCAGCACCTTGGCCCAGGGGAAGCCGCGGCGCACGGCCATGGCCAGGGTCACCGCCGGGTTGATGTGGGCGCCGCTGACGCCGCCGGCCACGTAGACGCCGAAGACGACGGCCATCGCCCAGCCCCAGGTGATCAGCAGCCAGTCACCGGCCGCGAGGAAGATCGTGGTGGGGGTGGCGGCCCGGCCCGAACCGGGCAGCGCCGCGACCGCCATCGCGACCACACCGCAGCCGAAGGCGATGAGGACGAAGGTCCCGAGGAACTCCGCCAGGCACTCGCCGAGCAGCCCGCCCCGGCTTCTGAGCCGTGACGTCTTGACGAGCGGAGGGATGTCGACAGCCATGGAGGCCCCCTTGAAGAGAGCGAAGCGGCCAATAGCCCCATATTGGCCCACAACGTCACTCCCCGCAGGGTGACCGCTTCCAGCCGGTCATCGGCCGGGTCAGCGGCCGCTCAGCCGTCGAGGTCGTCGGCGTAGTGCCGGAACCCGTGCCGCTCCCGGTGCAGGCTCCACAGCCGCTCCGCGAGCACACCCGGGTCCTTGCGCTCGTGACCTGCCGTGATGACCCCGGGAATGACCAGCTGGGCGACATGGATGCCCTCGCCCGCCAGCCGGTCGTGCAGCAGGTGCCCGTACGCGCTCTCCGCCGCGAAGGCGATCGAGGTGCCGGCCCGCTCGGGATGCGGTACGGCGGCGCTCCCGCCGTTGACGAACAGGATCGTCCCGCGCCCCAGCCGTCGCATGCCCGGCAGCACCTGCTGCACGGCGGCCACCGGCCCGTACACGGAGAACTCGATCGGCCCCACCAGGTCCCGGTGCCGGGTCTCCAGCACGGGCCGCATGAAGTCGCGGTGCGGCACCGGGCTGTACTGGAGCACCTCGACGGTCCCGAGGGCGTCGGCCAGCTCGTCCAGCGCCGCGGCCAGCCGCTCCGGCCGGCGCACGTCGGCGGCGAACCCGCGGGCGGTGACGCCCTCGGCCGCCAGTGCGCCGGCGATCGCGTCCAGCCGCCCCCGGTCCCGGGCGACGAGCCCGACGGCGAACCCCTCGCGCCCGAACCGCCGGGCGACGGCGGTCCCGAGTCCCGGCCCGGCTCCCACGATGGCGACACTGCTCATACCGGTCATGGGTACCTCGTGCCCGGCCCCCTCACACCGTCCGCGGCCGGACGCGGGGCCGGGCGGTGTGCGGCCGTACCGGTCAGGCCATCCAGAAGAACACCGCCGTCATCCGCTTCTCCTCCAGCGTCCGGCCGGAGTAGCCGGTCGCGCTGTGCACCAGGTTGGCGTGGTAGAGCAGCAGGCGGTTGTACCGGTGCGGGACGCGGACGTCCTCCTCGAAGTGGTCCGCCGGGACGAACCGCGTCCCCAGCGCCTCGACCAGGTTGGTGTGCGGGGCCTGCACGATGTTGCCGCCGAGCCGGCCGCCCGGCAGCGACTGGCGGTAGAAGGCGGTCCCGCAGTCCTTGGGCGCCCGGGGGTTGAGGTAGAGCACGGCCGCGTACCGGCACAGCGCGCGGGAGTCGGTGTGCGGACGGGGCTCGCTCTCGCCCTCGCCGACCACCTGGACGCAGTTGTGGTTGAGGGTGCCGCCGCCCGGCGCCCGCTGCACCCACAGCTCCCGCGCCCCGGTCGCCTTCCGCACCAGCCGCTCGATCCGGGCGAGTTCCCCGGGCTCCAGGGCGGGCATGGCGCGCAGGCCGGGCCAGGTCTCGGAGGTGTACGGGTACCCCTCGGCCCAGTCGTCCTTGGCCAGACACCGCTCCCGTACGGCGTCGGCGTCCGGCAGGACGTCGTCCAGCACCCAGTAGTCGCGGCCCCGGGTGGGCTTGCGGTAGGGCAGGACGGGCAGCGCGGCGGGGGGCCGGTGAGGCGACGGCGGGGGCATGCGGCGAATCTAGGGGCGGACCCGGTCTGCCTTCTCCCGGGGAGTGGTCAACCTTGTGCCGGGCAGCGGTCAACCTTGTGCCAACCGCCCCGGAAGATTCTTTACCCGCGCGCACTGAGCCGAACGGCCTCCGCGTCCGTACTGCTGTGCGTCCGAACGACGGGCGGGACCCGCAGGCAGGAGGAACGGTGCGCTTTTCGCGGAACGCGACGGGAACTCTCTTCGTGGGCGGTGCGATGGCCCTGACCCTCGCGGCCCTCGCCTACCCGGGCATGCTCGGGCTGAGCACCGTCTCCAGCTCACAGTCGCGGATCATCGCGCAGACGCAGTGGGGACCGCTCACCGAGGCGGACCGGGACTTCGTGGTCAAGGTGCGGGCGGCCGGCCTGTGGGAGTACCCGCTCGGCCAGATCGGGCTCCAGAAGGGCTCCAGCAAGGGGGTCCGGACGGCCAGCGAGCACCTGATCGACGGGCACGCCGCGCTGGACGCGTCCTGCCGCAAGATCGGCCCCATGCTGAACATCACGCTGCCCAACGTGGCGAGTCCGCAACAGGTCGGCTTCGTCAACCAGTTGAAGGGCGAGAGCGGCAAGCAGTTCGACACCGACTTCGCCAACATCCTGCGGATGACGCACGGCTCGATCTTCAACACGATCGCGAAGATCCGCTCCACCACCAAGAACTCGCTGGTGCGGGCCCTCGCCGACCAGGCCAACGACACCGTCCTGGACCACATGACGGTGATGGAGAAGACCGGTCTGGTCGACTTCGACCAGACCATCTTCAACCAGACCACCCCGCCGAAGCTGCCGTCGTCCGACCTGACGCCGCCCGCCCCGCCGGCGGGCCAGCCGGAGGTGGTGCTCACCCCGCCGCCGACCGCCACGTCCACCCCGCTGGACCTCGGCGCCCTCGGCGGCGGCACCAGCGGTACGGGCGGCGGCGGTGCGGGCGCCGGCCTCACCCCCAGCCCGGCGCCGCCGGCCGGCTAGGGTCTTCCGGCTGATCCGGCCTCGGCCGAACGAGAGGCCCTAGGCCAGCCAGACCGTGGTGTCCGGCGGCAGGACCCTCCCCTCCGGCAGCGGGCCGCTGCTCAGCAGGACCTCGCCCGGTGGCAGCGGCACCGGCTCGCCGCCGAGGTTCGTGACGTTCCGCCAGGTCTCGGTGCGGCCGAAGTCCAGGACGTCCCGGGGCGCGTCCGGCGTCCAGGTCAGCGTCTCGCCCTGGAGGAGCTTGCGGCGCAGCCGCAGGGCCGAGCGGTACAGCTCCAGCGTGGAGCCCTCGGCGCCGGCCTGCGCCTCCACGGCGTACCCGGCGAAGGCCGCCGGCTGCGGCAGCCAGCCGGGCCCGGGCCCGAAGCCGTACGACGGTCCGGTCGTCGTCCACGGCAGCGGCACCCGGCAGCCGTCGCGGCCCTTGCGGACATGGCCGGTCTGCTCCCAGATCGGGTCCTGGAGCACCTCGGTGGGCAGGTCGGCGACCTCGGGCAGGCCGAGTTCCTCCCCCTGGTACAGGTACGCGGAGCCGGGCAGCGCCAGCATCAGCAGGGTCGCCGCCCGGGCCCGGCGCAGTCCGGCCGCCGTGTCGATCGCGGGCGCGGCGCCGCCGGACAGCAGCCAGGCGGCCGGGTCGGTGCCGGCCGGCAGCACGAGCCGGGAGGCGTGCCGCACGACGTCGTGGTTGGACAGCACCCAGGTCGCGGAGGCGCCGGCGGCCCGGGCCGTGACCAGCGAGGCGGCGATGACGTCCCGCAGCTCCTCCGCGTCCCAGCGCGCCTCCAGGTACTCGAAGTTGAAGGCCTGGCCGAGTTCGTCCGGGCGGGCGTACAGGGCGCGGCGGGCCCCGGGGACCCAGGCCTCGGCGACGGCGGTGCGCGGCGGGCGGTAGGCGTCGAAGATCTTGCGCCAGTCGCGGTAGATCTCGTGGACCTCGTCCCGGTCCCAGTAGGGGTGGCTGCCCGGCGGCACCAGCGGCAATGCCTGCTCGCCGGTCGCGCCGATGCCGCCGATGTCCCGCAGCGGCTCGGTGAGGTCCTTGGCCAGGCCGTGGGCGACGTCCACGCGGAAGCCGTCCACGCCCCGGTCCGACCAGAACCGCAGGGTGCTGCGGAAGTCGGCGCGGACCTCCTCGTCGTCCCAGTTCAGGTCGGGCTGTTCGGGGGCGAACAGGTGCAGGTACCACTCCCCGTCGGGCACCCGCCGCCAGGCGCTGCCGCCGAACACCGACTGCCAGTCGCTGGGCGGCAGTTCACCGTGCGCGCCGCGCCCCGCCCGGAAGACGTACCGCTCCCGGGCGGCGGACCCGGGTCCGGCACGCAGCGCCTCCTGGAACCAGCGGTGCAGGTGGGAGGTGTGGTTGGGGACGATGTCCACGACCACCTTGAGCCCGAGCCGGTGCGCCTCGCCCACCAGGGCGTCGAAGTCGTCCAGGGTGCCGAGGCGCTCGTCGACCCCGCGCGGGTCGATGACGTCGTAGCCGCCGTCGGCGAGTTCGGAGGGGTAGAAGGGGCTCAGCCACAGGGCGTCCACGCCGAGGGAGGCGAGATGGCCCAGGCGTTCGGTGATGCCCCGCAGGTCGCCGAGGCCGTCACCGTCGGCGTCGGCGAAGCTGCGCGGATAGATCTGGTAGACGACGGCCTGCCGCCACCAGTCGGGGTTCCTGGACGAGAGGTCCGGCGAGAGGTCTGCCATACGGGCTCCCAGGGGACGGACGACGGTACGGAATCTGTATCCGTCCACATTGCCCGGAAAGGGAACCGTGCGCGGCCGTTCAGCCCACGCAGTGCTCCAACAGCCCCCGGACGTCCGCGTCCACCACCCTGTACCGCACCACGCGCCCCTCCTTCTCCCCCGCCACGACCCCGGCCGCCCGCAGCAGCCGCAGGGCCTGGGAGACGGCGGGGTCGTTCATCCCCGTGGCGATGGCGAGGTCCGACACGGCGAGCGGCCCGGTGCGGTGCAGCGCGACCAGCAGCGCCAGCCGGTTGGCGTCGGCGAGCAGGGAGAAACGGTCGGCCCAGGTGCGCAGGCGCCCCGCCTCACCGATGGCGGCGATCGCCTCGCAGACCCGGTGTCCGTCGATGGAACGACGGTCGGCTCGGTCGGCAGGCACGAGATGCATGGGGCCAGTCTGGCAGGCCCCCTCTCTGTGATCTTCGATACCTGCGCAAGTGCGCAGCTATGCAGGAAACCGCGTGCCCCTCTACGGTGGGCGGGCCGTGGTGTTCGGGAAGTCGATGGAAAGTCGACGCGGCCCTCGCCACTGTGATCGGGGAGTTCCCGTTCCGTCCGGCACCGCCGGGCCACTGGTCGCAGACCGGGAAGGCAGGAACGGCGGACGTACGACCCGTAAGCCAGGAGACCGGCCACGGCAGCTCACGAAGTGATCCACGAGGTGCTGGAGCGTGAACCCATGGCCGATGCCGTCTCTTTCCGCTGGCGACGCGAGGACACCGTCAAGACGGTGGGGCTGCTGGCGGTGATCGTCGCCCTGCACGTCGTCGCGTTCGGAATCCTCTACGTCCTCGTCGCGCCCGAGCACTACAAGGTCGGCTCCGACGTCTTCGGGGTCGGGCTGGGCATCACCGCCTACACCCTCGGCATGCGGCACGCCTTCGACGCCGACCACATCGCGGCGATCGACAACACCACCCGCAAGCTGATGGCCGACGGCAAGCGGCCGGTGTCGGTGGGGTTCTGGTTCGCGCTGGGCCACTCCAGCGTGGTGGTACTGCTGGCGCTGCTGATCGCGGGCGGCACCTCACTGGCCGGGAAGGTCATGAACGAGGGCTCCACCACCCACCAGGTGCTCGGCTTCCTCGGTACGACGGTCTCCGGCACGTTCCTCTACCTCATCGCCGCCCTGAACCTGGTCGCCCTGGTGGGCATCCTGAAGGTCTTCCGGGCGATGCGGGCGGGCGCGTACGACGAGAAGCAGCTCGAAGCGCACCTGGACTCGCGGGGGTTCATGAACCGCGTCCTCGGCCGGCTGACGAAGTCCGTCTCCCGGCCGGGGCAGATGTACCCGCTCGGCTTCCTGTTCGGCCTCGGCTTCGACACGGCCACCGAGGTCACGCTGATGGTGATGGCGGGCTCGGGCGCGGCGGCGGGACTGCCCTGGTACGCGATCCTCTGCCTGCCGCTGCTCTTCGCCGCCGGGATGAGCCTGTTCGACACCCTCGACGGCACGTTCATGAACTTCGCCTACCAGTGGGCGTTCTCCAACCCGGTCCGCAAGGTCTTCTACAACCTCGCCATCACCGGCCTGTCCATCGCGGTCGCCTTCTTCATCGGCACCATCGAGCTGGTCGGCGTCCTGCACGAGAAGTTCGGCCTGCACGACGACATCACCGGCTGGATCGCGGGCCTCGACCTGGACAACGTCGGCTACCTCATCGTCGGCCTGTTCGTCCTGGTGTGGGCGGCGGCGCTGGCGTACTGGAAGGTCGCCCGGGTCGAGGAGCGCTGGGCGGTCTCGCCGTCCGCCGCCGACTAGCGCCTACCGCGCGACGGTCTCCAGGTACAGCTTCACGTACCGGTCGGCGTCCACCTCCAACGCCACGTCCACCAGGGCGCGTTCGCGTCCGCCCTCGTGGATCTCGGACTCGCCGGGGCGGGGGCGGCGGTCGACGATCGTCTGGCCCCGGGCGGGGCCCGGGGCGAGGGAGACCTCGACCGGGAGCCGGCGGGTGGTGATGCCCTGCGGGTCGGCGACCGCGCACACCGCGCCCGCGTCGCCGAGGCCGCCCGCCTCCTCCGCCTGGGGCGGCTCGCCCTGGTGGGCCGGCCGGTGGGCGAGCAGCTCACCGGCCAGCCGGGTGCCGGGCTCACCGCTCGCGCGCAGCCGGTGGACCTCGGCGCTGTCCACCACGACCTGCTGGAAGACGTCCAGGCCGTACATCGTGATCGGCACCCCGGCGGTCAGCAGGACCGCCGCCGCCTCCGGGTCGTGCCAGACGTTGAACTCCGCGACCGGCGTGGCGTTCCCGGTGGCCACCGCCCCGCCCATGAACACGATCCGCTCGATGTTCCGGGTCACCTCGGGGTGGGTGCGCAGCAGCAGGGCGATGTTGGTGAGCGGCGCGGTCGGGATCAGCGTCACCGGGCGCGGGGAGGCCAGGATCTCCCGGCGCAGCAGGCTGACGGCGTCGATGTCCACCGGGGTCCGGGTGGGCGCGGGCAGGCCCAGGTCGCCCATGCCGTCGGCGCCGTGCACCGGGGCCGGGCGGGCCGGCTCCAGCAGCGGGCGCTCGGCACCCCGGGCCACCGGGACGGCGGGGGCGCCCGCCTGCTCCAGCACGGTGAGGGTGTTGCGGACCACCCCGTCCACGTCGGTGTTCCCGGCGACGCAGGTCACCGCCCGCAGGTCGAGTCCGGGGTGGCGCACGGCGAACAGCAGGGCCAGGGCGTCGTCGACGCCGGTGTCGCAGTCGATGATCACGGGAATGGGCTGACCGTCCACGGCGGACTCCTTCCGTCGTGCCGACCTTAGATCAGTCCCGTCCCGGGACGGTCCCTCGGCCCGGTCCCCCGCCCCGCCTCCCGGGCGCGGGTCACCGCCACCGGTCGGGCGGCAGCGCGCCGGGACGGTCCGCGGCGCCGTCGTGCCCGACGGGCACAGGGCGCGCACTGCGGACGGCACCGCACCGGCCCCGCGGGGGCCGTGCCACGGATTCCCCGGCGCCCCCTCACCCGTACGGCCCGGAGCGTTGGTGCGCAGGTCAGGGCGGTGGTGCCGTGAGACCAGGCACCCCGGCCGCCCGCAGCCCAGGAGGCACCGATGTCCCCCGAGATACCCCACCTCCCCCGTGCCGTGACCCTCTCCCTGACCGGCGCCGGCCTGCTGACCGCCGGCGCCTGCGCGGCCTTCGGCCTCAACCACCCGGCGAGCGCGCCACACCCCCTGCCCACGCTCGACCGGCCCGCCCCGACGCCCCGGCCGTCCGCGCGGGCCGGCGGTTCCTCGCTCAGCGACGAGCAGGCGCAGGCCGCGCTGATCGGCCCGAGCGACCTCGGCGATCCCTGGACCGCCACGCGCGGCGCGGCCACCTGGCACGACGGGCTGCTGAAGGCGCGGACCTCGGCCGGGGAGTGCCAGCGGCTGCTGGACGCCCTCTACAGCGACGAGCTGCTCGGCGGACCGGCCCGCGTCACCGCCGGCCTGGACGACGCCGACACCGACGCCCAGCTCCGCTACCAGATCGGCGCCCGCCGCCCGGCCGACGTCGACGCCGTGCTGGCGTGGCTGCGGACGCTCCCGGCGCGGTGCGCGCGGTTCACGGCCACCACCGAGCTGGGGCTCGAGGAGGACGTGCAGGTCGTGGACGCCCCGCTGCCCGAGGTGGGCGACGCCCGCCAGGGGCTGCGCGTCACCGTCGCCGGTACGACGCCCGACGAGCAGGAGTTCCGGCTCACCCTGGACGTGGCCGCCGTCCGGGTCGGCGAGGACGCGTTCGCGCTGACCAACGGCGGCCTGGGTGACGTACCGAACGACGCCACCCAGGCGGCCGTGCAGGTCGGCGCCCTGCGCCTGGCCGAGATCCGCAAGCAGGGCCGGGCGCAGGTGTGAGTTCTCAGAGCGGCGGCTGGGCGGGGGCCGGGCCGAGGGTGGTGGTGCCGGGTGCGGTGCGGTGGCCCAGGCCGGTGCGGTAGGCGTCCAGGGCGGCCTCCACGCGGCCCGTACGGCGGAAGAGGTCGCCGAGGAGGCGGCACAGGTCGGCGAGGTCGCCGGCGGCGCCCGCGCGTTCCAGGAGGCTGAGGGCGCGGACGTAGTGCTCCTCGGCCGCCTCGGTGTCCCGGGCGTCCTCGGCGATGATGCCGAGGAGGCGGTGCGCGCCGGCGGCGTGGACGGCGCCGCGCTCGGAGGAGAAGTCCCCGAGGACCCCCTCCAGCAGTCCGGCGGCCTCCTGGGACTTGCCCCGGCGGTGCAGGACGTCGGCGAGTTCCACGGCGGCCTGGCTGCGGTACAGGGCGGCCCGGGTCTCCGACAGCATGGTGTGCGCCTGGCGCAACTCGTCCTCGGCGCGATCCAGTTCGCCGTTCTGGGCGCAGACGTAGCCGCGCATCCAGTGACAGTTGGCCAGCTCGGTGCGCAGGCTCAGCCGCCGGTACAGCTCGGCGGCCTTGGCCAGGGAGGCGTCGGCCTCGTCGGCGCGGCCCTCGGCGAGCAGGGTGCGGGCCACCGAGCGGTGCATCCGGGCGATCAGCGCGGGGTCGCCGGCCTGCGGGGCGAGTGCCAGGGCGAACTCGGCGGCCTGGGCGGCGCGGGCGTGGGCGCCCATGTCCATGTACGGGCCGATGATGCTGGCGTAGAGCAGCAGGAGGGCGTCGGGGTCGTGCAGTCCGCCCCGGTTCAGCTCGTCGAGCGCGGTCTCCAGCAGGTAGACGGCGTACCGGAGTTCACCGGCGAGGTAGTGGGCGACGGCCCGGCCGCGCAGGGCGGGTACCCGGACCGGCAGGGTCTCGTCGGCGAGCCGTTCCTCGGCCTGCTCGAAGCACTCGCGCGCCGTGGTCAGCTGCCCCGTCTCCAGGGCGCACTCCCCGAGCCCGAGCAGGGCGGCGGCGTGCTCGTGCGCCAGCGCGTGGGCCTCGGCCTCCGCACGCAGCAGGGCGTACTGGGCGGCCGCCTCCTCGGCGCGTCCGTCGGCGAGGACCCGCTGGGCCTCGGTGAGCCGCAGCCGCAGGTCGGTGGCGAGGTGGGCGGGGCGGCCGACGGCCAGTTCCTCGAAGGCGACCCCCAGCCGGTCGGCGATGTGCCGCAACGCCTCGTCGGAGGCGCGCACCCGGCCGGCCTCCAGGGTGGAGATGTAGGCGGGGGTGTACGCGGGCTCCGCCAGCTGTCGCTGAGTGAGCCCCCGCTGATTGCGCAGCCGCTGTACCCGCCGCCCGATGACCTCCGGGTCGTCCCGCTCCCGCATGCCGCCTGCTCCCCCCAACTGCCCTGTCACCCCTTGCCGTTGCGCTCCGGCAGCCCCTAGGTTAAACGGCGAGTTAAACATGCTTAACACGCCGCTGTTGTGTTGTGAGGTCGCCGTGCCCGGACGTACATCCGCACCCTACGCACCGCCGCACTCCCGCACCCGCCCGATCGGCCGAACCTCCACCGCACGGGGGATCATCGCGGCCGTCATCGCCGCCGCGGCCCTCCTCCTCGCGGCGAACGCCGGCCCGGCCCGCGCGGCCGACACACCCCCGGCACCCACGACGGCCCACCAGACAACCCCCTGACGCCCCCGGACGCCGGAACACTCGCCCCTCTGCCGGGAACGCCGGCCCGAAGGCCGCACCACTTCTCGGGGCCCGGACCGCCGACGCCCGCCGCTGTCGCTGCCGGACCTTTCGACGGCCACGGCCGGCGGCCCGCCGCGTCCGGACTGCCCCCAGGCGTCCCAGATGTCCGCGCGCCCGCCTCCGGGGCCGGCGCGCTTTTGTCAGTGGCATGACCTAGTCTTTCCACACTCGCCGCACGAGGCACACACGGCTCATGCACAGGGGGCGGACGCATCGCCCTGCCCACGCGGCGCCCATGTCTTTCTTTTTCATTCGTTCCGGGGGGTTCGAATCAGCGTGCGCAAGCGCTCTCTCACAGCCGCCACCACCCTGGCGGTCCTGTTCAGCTCGGCGGCCCTCGCCGTCGGCCCGGCCTTCGCCGACTCCACCCAGATCCTGCCCGTCAGGACGACCGGTGACATCGTCGTCGACGCCGTCCACCAGCAGGTCTTCATCAGCGACCCGCTGAACGGCAAGATCGTCGTCACCGACTACGCCGGCAGGGTCTTCAAGCAGCTCACCACCAACCTGTCCGGCGTCACCGGCCTGGAGCTGTCCGCCGACTCCGGCACGCTCTACGCGGCCGTGCAGGACCTCGACGCCATCGCCGTCGTCGACACCGCCACCGACACCGAGACCACCCGGTACGAGGTCGGCGACAAGCCGCTCAGCGTCGCCCTCGCGGGCGGCAAGCTGTGGTTCGGCTACGGCGGCGCCACCGCGGGCAACATCGGCTCCGTCGACCTGACCGCCGAGGACCACACGGTCACGCTCGGCCAGGACAGCGACTGGTACGCGGCCCCGCTGCTGGACGCCGCGCCCGGCTCCAGCACCCTGGTCGCCGGTGCGATCGGGCAGAGCCCGGTCGAACTCGCCTCGTACGACGTCGCGTCCGGCACCGCCACCAAGCTGGCGAGCACCCGCGAGGCGGGCAGCAACCTCGGCGACCTCCAGGTCACCCCCGACGGCAAGGACGTCGTGGTGGCCAGCGGCGCGCCGTACTACCAGCAGGTGTTCCGGACGTCCGACCTCAACGAGGACGGCAAGTACGTCACGGACGCGTACCCCAACTCCGTCGCCATCGCGCCGAACGGCACGGTCGCGGCCGGTATCGACGGCTCCTACGAGCCGGACGTCTACATCTTCAAGCCCGGCACCAGCGAGGCGGTCCGCACCTACGACTTCCCCAACACAGGCAACACCAGCGGCTCCGACCTGCTGGCCCGGGGCGGCCTGGCCTGGACCCCGGACGGCTCCCGGCTGTTCGCGGTGACCAGCAACAGCGAGGGCGTGTTCTCCCTGCGCGTCCTGAACGCGCCCACCAAGGCGGTCTCCACCGTCACCGTGGACGCGCCGGCCACCGCCACCCGCGCCAAGAAGCTCACCGTCAAGGGCAAGGTCGCCTCCAAGGCGGCCGTCCCGGCCGGCACCAAGCTGACCGTGACCCGCACCGACCTGGAGTCGCCGAAGGGCAAGGCGCTCGCGGCGGCGGTCACCAAGGCCGACGGCACGTTCTCCTTCACCGACACCCCGCCGGCCGGCGGCAAGGTGAAGTACACGGTGGCCTACGCCGGCGACGCCGCCCACACGGCGGCCTCCGGCTCGGACTCCGTCGACGTCTCCCGCGCCAAGCCGACGCTGACGATCAACAACAACGGCAAGGTGTACGCGTACGGCAAGGACGTCAAGTTCACCGCCCACCTGGGCAAGACGTACAAGAACCGCACGGTGGAGATCTGGGCCGACCCGTTCGGCGCCGACAAGCCGAACAAGCGCGTGAAGTCCGGCAAGGTCAACTCCGACGGCAACCTGTCGGTCACGCTGGACCTCAAGCGGGACACCAAGGTCACCGCGAAGTTCGCGGGCGACTCCCGCTACAAGCCGGCGTCCGCCGCCAGTACCGTCGGCGCCAAGGTCAGCGTGTCCACCTCGGTCAGCAGCCACTACAAGGCGAAGTCGGCGTGGGGCCACACGTACTACTTCTTCCACAAGACCAAGGACCCGCTGATCACGACGAAGATGTCGTACTACCCGGGCCGCGCGCAGAAGTTCGAGTTCGAGGTGTACTACCAGGGCCGCTGGTACCCGGGCGACCCCGAGTACTTCAAGCTGGGCTCCGACGGCGTCTCCAAGGTCCGCATCACCGGCAACCACGCCGAGGACGTCGGCTGGCGGTTCCGGGTGCGCTCGTCGTACATCAACAGCTCGTCCGGTGACATCGTGAACTCCACGACGCACGGCGCCTGGAAGTACTTCACGTTCACCAAGTAAGGCTCACCGGGCGGCCTGGAGCCGGCCGAGCTCCCGCTGGACGCTCTCCAGCGCGCCGCGCCGGCGTCCCGGCACCCTGAGCCGCAACTCAGCGAGCGCGGGCCCGAGTTCACGGGCCCGCGCCGTGTCGTTGATCCGGGTCCACTGGTGGTGGGCGCGGTCCACGGCCGCCTCCACGGCGGGCGCGTCCACCGCCTGCCCGGCGGCTAGCCGCGTCTCGGCCACCGTCAGCCAGGCCCGGCAGCTGCGCACCGGGTCCCCCGCGAACATCGCCAGATCGGCCCGCACCTCGCTCCAGTGCAGCGCCTGCTCGGCAGCGGCGCCGTACCCCCGCACCGCCTCCGCCTCGTACCGGGCGGCCATCCCGTCCGCCTCGGCGTGCCGGCCGGCACGCACGGCGGCACTGATGGCGGCGTGCGGGTCCTCGGTGCGGGGGGCGGGGAGCGGAGCGGCGAACGTGGTGAACGCGGTCGGTGAGGCGGGAGGGGCCCCTGGGACGGGTACGGCGTGGCCCCCCGCGTCCGCCAGCAGCAGGTCGCCCGTCGTCTCCCGCGCGATCCGGCCCACCGCCTGCTGGTGCAACTCCTCCAGCGGGGGCCGGTGGCCGCTGCGCAGCAGCGTGGCCACCGTCTTCATGTACGCCGGCTCCGCCAGGCCCCGCCGTCCCGCCGCCGGGGCGACACGGCCGTACACGGCGGTGTTCCGGCCGGAGTCGAGGCCGCGTTCGGTGATGTGCCGCCAGGCCTCGGCGTCCGCGTGCAGGTCCACGACGAGCGCGGTGTCGGCGGCGGAGCGCAGGCGCAGTTCCTCGCGGATCCAGTGCCAGGGCAGCGCGGTGTAGCGGACCGTGGCCGGGGTGGTGCGGGCCAGCGCGAGGTGGGGCCGGCGCTGTCGGCGGTCGAGCTGCAACTGGCCGGTGACGTACACGGTGAGCGGGCCGGGGGAGGCCGCGGCGGCCCGCAGCCGGGTGAGGACGGCCTGCGGTTCCAGCGGATCGGCGAGTTCGACGACGTTCGCGGTGTCCGTGCCGGACAGGACGGCGGGGGCGACCGCGGCCAGCACCGGCAGGACACCGGCCGCGTCCACCAGGCGTCCCCGGCCCAGCGGCGCGGCCGCGAGCAGCAGCACGGTTCCGGGCATCGTGCCTCCCCCAAGTCACCCTGTGGACCCCGCGACCCCCGCGTACCGGGGGCCCCGTGGATCCGTTCTCCAGCCAGCACCGTAACCGCTGCGCCTGCAAACCGAGGCGTCCCCCTGGCAAACACCCTCCTTCGCGCACTGCCCGGCCCCCGTCCGGGGCTCCCCGTCACCCGCGCGCGCCGTCACCCGCCCCGCACCCGACCGGTGCCCGGGTCGCCGGTCGCCGGGGCCTCCGGATTCGCCACGCCGCCCGCACGGGCCGCACCCCCCGCGCCGGGCCGCCCGCCGTCGTCCGGCAGCCGCCGGACCGCGAAGATCGTCGTGTCGTCCTCCAGGCAGCCGCCGCTGTGGCGCAGGACGCCGTCGCGGACCCGGCGGACCAGCCGGCGAGGGTCCGAGCGGCGGGGGTCGGCGCGGACCGCGCGGGACACCTCGCGGGCCAGGTCGTAGAACTCGCCGGGCTCGTCGCGGGCCTCGGTCACCCCGTCGGTGACCAGCAGCAGCGTCTCGTCGGCGGCGAGCGGCACCCGGTGCACGGGCGGCTGGCCGCCCCCGAGGTCGCCGAGGCCGAGCGGCAGCCCGTCGCCGGCGGGCAGCTCGCGGACTCCGCGCGGGCCGACGGCGAGCGGGGGCTCGTGACCGAAGTTCGTGACGTCGATCGTGTCCGTGGTGCCGCGGGGGAAGGCGATGAGGACGGCGGTGGCGAAGCGGTCGCCGTCGTCCCGGCCCAGCGCGGCGGTGTGGGCGCGGTGCCGCCACATCCGGGTCTCCAGGCGGGCGGCGACGGTCCTGAGATCCCTCTCGTGGTACCCGGCCTCGCGGAACGTGCCGAGCAGCGCGGCCGCGGCCTCCACCGCGCCCAGCCCCTTGCCCTGCACGTCACCGACGAGCACCCGGGTGCCGTGCGGGCTGGGCTGGATGTCGTAGAAGTCGCCGCCCACCCGGGCGTCGACGTCGGCGGCCAGGTACACGCCCGCGTGCTCCAGCCCCGCCCAGCACGGCGGCAGCGGACGCAGTACGGTGCGCCGGGTGGTCTCGGCGATGTCCCGCATGTGCCCGACCTGCCGCTCCTCGCGCACACGCACGACCGCGGCCAGGGTGGCGAGGGCGCCGCCCAGGGCGACGAGGAGGAAGTCGCCGAACCCGGCCTGGTACTGGTCGGGCCAGGCGCTGTCGACGAGGACGTACGTCACCACGGACAGCACGCCGTAGGCGGCGGTCGTCCACACCCCGCAGATCGCGGCGGCGATGCCCGGGACCAGCACGATCCAGGTGATGATCCGGAACTTCTCGCCGGTGGCGAAGTCCAGCACGATGACACCGGCGAGCAGCAGCAGGGGCGGCAGCCACGCGACGCCCGCCCCGCGGATCCGCAGCAGCGGGCGGCGCCGCCGCCCGAACTCCATCTCCGTCACGGCGCCCGGCCCTCCATGTCCTTCAGCGAACCACGGGGGAGTACGGCACGCATCCGGGCACCCGTCACCCCCCTGGCCGACTTGCCGAGCCGTGCGCCCCGGTGTGCGCTGGACACGGGGGCGAGGAGAGGAAGGAGTGCTCTCATGGCTCAAGCGGCACCCACGTCCGGCGGGATGTCCCGGCCCGGCCGCACGCCCGTGGCGGAGCGGCGGTCGTCCGACGTGGTCCGGCGCCCGCCCGACGTCTTCGACGCGCGCACCCACGCGCTCGGCCGGCTGGCCGTCCCGGTCGTGCTGGGGCTGGTCTACGGCTACTGGGTGGCGGCCAACGAGCGCGTCGGCGGCCCGGTCACCGGCGGGAACCTGCTGCTCGGCTTCCTCAGCGCGCTGGTGTTCGCGGTGCTGTGCGCGGCCCTGCTGGTACTGGGCCCCCGGATGCGGCGGGAGGTGCACGCGCTGCTGTGGACGGCGTTCGTCGGCTGCGCGTTCGGCTTCCTCTACAACCAGCGCGGCAGCTTCATCCCCACCCAGAGCGCCAGCCAGAGCGGTGACCTGCCGCGGGCGGTGCTGATCTCGCTGCTGGTGGCGGCGGCCACCTTCGCCACGTTCTTCTACCGCTACTACACCCGGGAGGACGCCTTCGGCCGCCGGGTCCGCTGAGCCGGCGGGGGTCCGCCGGAACGCCGGAACCTCCGGGGACGCCCCGGACGGGTGCCGGTCGCGTCGGCCGGGGAGCGAGCGGGGTGCCGGTCCCCGCCGGGGATCGAGGCGGAGTGCCGGTTCGGCGGGGCCGCGGTCTGCCGAGCGGCGCGGGGGCCCCGGCCGGGCGGCCGGGGTCCACGCGCTCCCCTGTGCCCCCAGTGGCCCGCATCAGCCACTTCCTTCCCCCCAGCACCAGGAAACACCCGTTCGGGGGAACCCTCCACCCGGAGAGCACCCGAACGCACTCCGCCCGCTCGCGCCCCGGCCACGATGGCCCTTGCCTGGAACCGTGCCCTCACGTCTCAGGAGCGCCCTGTCGGCCGTACTGATCGCCCTCTCCTGCCTCCTCGTGCCGTTCGGCGCGCTGGCGGCCTGGGCGGCGTACGGGCTCGCCGACACGGGCCGGTACGTCACGACGATGGCACCGCTCGCCGCCGATCCGGCCGTGCGGGAGGCCGTCGTGGACACGGTCGGCGACGGCATCCTGCGCGCGGTGGACGAGCACCTGGACGTGCGCCCGGTACGCGGCTCGGTCCGGCCGTTCGTGCACGACGCGGTGCGCTCCTTCACCCAGACCCGCGCCTTCCGGCTGGCCTGGGACACCGGCAACCGGATCACCCACGACGCCGTGCTGCGCGCCCTGCGCGGGGAGGACGAGCGCGCCGTCACCGTCGACCTGGCCCCCGTCACCGCCCAGGTCAAACGCCAGCTCATCCATGATCACGTGCCGCTCGCGGCGCACATCCCGGTGGAGCACACCGAGGTCCCCGTACTCCCGGCCGACCGGCTGACCAAGCTCCGGAAGGGTTACCACGTGCTCGAAGTCGCCGGCTTCTGGCTGCCGGTGGCGGCCCTGGTCTTCGCCGTCGGCGGGATCGCGCTCGCCGTCCACCGGCGCCGGGCCGTCGTCGCGACCGGCCTGGGCACGGCCCTGGGCGGCGCCCTGCTCGCCGCCGCCGTGGCCGTCGGCCGCGGCCTGACCCTGGCCGACCTGCCCGCCGACGTGCCCCACCCGGCGGCGGGCGCCGTCTACGACGCCCTGACCGGCACCCTGCGCATGACCGCCTGGCTGCTGCTGGGCCTCGGCCTGGCGGTCGCCCTCGCCGCCTGGCTCACCCGCCGCCTCCGCCCACCCCGCCGCCGGCGCGCGTCCCCGGCCGGCCCCAAGACACCGACCCGAGCCGAAGTCTGACCCCGCCCGGTCCGCCTCCCCCGACCACCCCGCCGCCCCGAGCCCGAGCCCGACCGCACCCGGCGCCCGCGTCGGGCCCACACCCAACCCCCAGACCACCCCCAGCCCCGGTCCCGGCGTACCTACCCCCCAGCCGCCCCGCCCCGCGCGATCCCGGCCAGTGTCTCCAGCGCCCGCCCCAGGTACGCCTCCGGCACCGACCCCAGTCCGAGTCTGACCGCGTCCGGTGTGCGGCTCGGGTCGACGCAGAAGGCCGTGCCCGGGGTGACGGCGATGCCGTGTGCCCGTGCCGCGGCCGTGAAGGTGTCCGCCCGCCAGGGCGCGGGCAGCTCCCACCAGGCGAAGTAGGCGGCCGGGTCGGACCGCACGGTGAACCCGGCGAGTCGCTCGGCGACCAGCCGCTGCCGGCGCCGCGCGTCCTGCCGTTTGGCGGCCACCAGCCGGTCCACGGTGCCGTCGCCGAGCCAGCGCACGGCCGCCTCCAGCGCGAAGGAGCCCGCGCTCCACCCGCCGGAGCGGACGGCCCGCGCCACCGCCTCCACCCGGTCCTCCGGCACGACGGCGAAGCCGACGGTGAGTCCGGGAGCGACCCGCTTGGACAGGCTGTCGACGAGGTGCACCAGGCCGGGAGCGAGCGCGGCCAGCGCAGGCGTGCCGCCGGTGTCCAGGAAGGCCCAGATCCGGTCCTCCACCACCGGTGTCCCCAGCCTGTGGACACAGTCGGCCAGCTCCCGCAGCCGCCCGGCACCGATCGTGCGGGAGGTCGGGTTGTGCAGGGCCGGCTGGAGGTAGAGCGCGGACAGCGGCGCGGCGCGGTGGGCGGCGGCCACCGCCTCCGGCAGCGGCCCCTCCGCGTCCGCGGCGAGCGGGACCAGCACCAGCCCGAGGCGCACCGCGATCTCCTTGACCAGCGGGTACGTCAGGGGTTCGACCCCGACCCGGCCGCCGGGCCGGACCAGCGCGGCGAGGGTGGCGGCGATGGCCTGGCGGGCGTTGCCGGTGAACAGGATCCGCTCCGGCCCGGCCCGCAGCCCGCTCCGGGCGAGCAGGGCGGCGACCGCCTCCCGGGCCGCCGGGGTGCCCGCCGCCGGGGCCGGCCGCAGCGCCTGCCCGAGCGCGTCCGGCCGCAGCAGCGGCGCCAGGGCCGGGGCCAGCAGTTCGGCCTGGCCGGGCACGGAGGGGTAGTTCAGCTCGAGGTTGACCAGCGGGGCGCCGGCCGCCTCGGTCAGGGCGATCCCCGGCTGGCCGTCCGGCGCGGTCGCCCGCACGAACGTGCCGCGTCCGACCTCGCCCACCACCAGTCCCCGGCGCACGAGTTCGGCGTAGACCCGGCCGGCCGTCGACGGCGCGATGCCCCGCCGGCGCGCGAACACCCGCTGCGGCGGCAGCCGTTGGCCGGGCCGCAGCCGCCCGCCGGTGATGTCGGCGGCGATCCTGTCGGCGATGCGCCGGTAGTCGTCCACAACTCCCCCTGTTCCCGGACCGGTTGGATTGCACCGAGGGCAAAGATTTTATTGCACCGAGCAGCGGCCGTCTCCTAGGGTCGTCGCCATGCCCTCCTTCCTCGCATTCCAGGACGAAGGCCCCGAAATCCCCTCCCGGGTCCCCCTCGTCCTCGTCCACGGCCACCCCTTCGACCGCACGATGTGGCAGCCGCAGCTCACCGAGTTCGCCGCGACCCGCCGGGTGATCGCCCCCGACCTGCGCGGCTACGGCGCCTCCCCCGTGACCCCCGGCACGGTCCCGCTCGCCCGCCACGCCCAGGACATCGCGGACCTCCTGGACCACCTGGGCGTGGACGCCTTCGTCCTCGCCGGCCTGTCCATGGGCGGCCAGATCGCCATGGAGTGCGCCGCCCGCTACGGCGACCGGATCCGGGGCCTGGTCCTCGCCGACACCTCCCCCGAGGCCGAGACCCCCGAGGGCCGGCGGGACCGCCAGGCCATGGCCGCCCGGCTGCTCGGCGAGGGCATGCGCGGCTACGCCGACGAGGTGCTGGAGAAGATGGTGGCCCCCTCCGCCGGCCCCGAGGTCAAGGCGCACGTGCACCGCATGATGACGGCCACCTCCCCGCAGGGCGCCGCCGCCGCGCTGCGCGGCCGGGCCGAACGCCCCGACTACCGCGCCCTGCTGGCGGCGCTGCCGGTGCCCGCCCTGGTCCTGGTCGGCGCCGACGACACCTACACCCCGGTCGCCGGCGCCGAGGCGATGCACGCGTCCCTCCCGGACTCCGTCCTGCACGTCGTCGAGGGCGCCGCCCACCTGCCCAACCTGGAGCGCCCCGAGGAGTTCAACCGCGCGCTGGCGCGGTTCCTGGCGCGGCTGGACGGCGGAAACGCAGGCTCGCCCGTGTGACCCGGCGCTCCGGACGCGGGTCCGGCGCCTGGTGCGCGGGCCTGCTGCTCGCCGGGGTGAGCGTGGTCGTCGGCTGCCGGGCCGCCGATACCGACGGCATCACCCCCGTACCCCAGCTGCTCGCCTTCCTGCCCTGGCTGCTCGCACCGGCCGGCTTCGCGCTGCTGTGCGCGCTGCTCGCCCGCTGGTGGCCGGGCCTGGTCTGGCGAGTCACCGTCCTCGGCCTGCTCGCCTGGTACGTGGAGCCGTACGGCAGGACCGCCGAGCCCGACGGGCCGCCGCTCGCCCGGCTCCGCGTGCTCACCGCGAACGCCGGGTCCGGCCGCGGCATCCCCGCCCTGGTCCCGGTCCTGCGCGACCGGCGGCCGGACGTCGTCTTCGTCCAGGAGTGCGCCTCCGGCTGCCGGGCCGCCCGGGAAGGGGACTTCGCGAGCGTCTACCCGCACCGCCGGGCCGCCGGGGAGGACGGCTCCGGCTCCAAGGGCTCCCTCGTCCTGAGCCGCTTCCCGCTCCGGCCCGCCGAGGGCGTCCGCGGCAGGCCGGGCATGCCCGGCGCCGTGGCCGACGTGCGCGGCCACGCCGTACGCCTCCAGCTCGTCCACACCGTGCCCCCGCTGCCGGACCGGGTGGGCCCGTGGCGCCGCGGCCTCGCGGGGCTCCGCGCCTTCGCCGCCGCCCACGACGACGGTCCCGTGATCCTCGCCGGCGACTTCAACGCCTCCCAGGACCACGCGGCCTTCCGGCACCTCCTCGGCACCGGCCTCACCGACGCGGCCCGCCTCGCCGGCCACGACCGCACCCCCAGCCGGCCGTCCCGCACCGCCTCCGTCCTCGGCGCCCAGCTCGACCACGTGCTGGTCTCCCGGGACTTCACCGCCACCGGCGCCCGCTTCCCGCGCGTGTCCGGCACCGGCCACCGCGCCCTCGTCGTGGACCTCACCCCGCACCGACGGGACCGGACGGTGCGCTGACAGGACCGGACCCCGCACGGACGGGCCCAACCCGGATGGATCAACGCGGCGATAATGGGCGCATGTCACGAGAGTTCCCCATCGGCCTCACCCCTCCCGACTGGCTGGTCCGGAACCTCATACCCCAGCAGGCCCCGGTCAACGGGGCGGCCGTGGCCCGCGCCGCCCTCGCCATGGCCCTGCCGCTGGCGCTCGGTCTCGCCGCCGGCCGCCCGGCCTACGGCGCCCTCGCCTCCATGGGCGCCCTGTCCGGCGTCATCGGCGACACCGCCGACGCCTACCGCATGCGCGTCCTCAACATCGCCGTACCGCAACTCTTCGGCGCGGTCGGCGTGGCCCTGGGCACCCTGGTGTACGGGCACGGCTGGTACGCGGTGGCCGCGGTCACCGGCGTCGCCCTGGTCTCCGGCATGATCTCCACGATCGGCGCGGTCGCCTCGGTCTCCGGCCTGCTCCTGCTGCTCAACTGCGTGGTGGGCGCGGGGCTCCCGCTGCCCTCCCCCTGGTGGCTCGCCCCGGCCCTGCTGACCGGCGGCGGCCTCCTCGTCCTCCTCCTCGGGCTGCTGGCCTGGCCGCTGCGCGCGGGCGTGCCCGAACGGGCCGCGGTCGCCGCCACCTACCGCACGGTCGCCACCCTCCTCGCCACCGCCGGCACCGACCGCACCGAGGAGTACGAGGAGGCCCGCCGCACCGTCACCCACTCGCTGAACCAGTCGTACGACCTGATCCTGGCCCGGCGCGCCCGCCACCACGGCCGCAGCCCGGACCTGACCCGGCTCCTCGCCCAGCTGAACGCGATCACTCCCGTGATAGAGGCGGCCCCCGCGGCCCACCTGGCGGCCCGCCCGCTCCCCCCGCAGGTCCCGGAGGCCTTCCACCACCTGGCCGACGCCGTCGCCACCGGCTCGAACACCCTCCCGCCCCTGCACCTGCCCGTCCCCACCACGGAGACGGCCCGCGCGGTGGACCACGCCCTGCGCCACACCGCCGAGGTCGTCGCCGCCCCCGACGTCGACCCCCGGGGCATCGACGACCGCCTGGGCCGGCCGGCCGCCCTCGGCATCCGCACCGCCCGCACGGCCCGCAACGTCGTCCTGTCCGCCAACTCCTGGCGCTACGGCGTACGGCTCGCCGTCTGCATCGGCATCGCGCAGGCCCTGGTCTCCCTGATCCCCGTCCCGCGCTCCTACTGGGTCGCCCTGACCATCACCTTCGTCCTCAAGCCCGACTTCGGCTCGGTCTTCTCCCGCGCGCTGCTGCGCGCGCTCGGCACGGTGGCCGGTCTGCTGATCGCGGCGGTGGTACTGGCCGAGGTCCCGCTCGGCTGGTGGGACGTCCCCGTCCTCTTCCTCCTCGCCCCCCTCATCCCGGCCCTCACCCCCCGGGGCTACGGCTACCAGACGGCCGCCATCACCCCGGTGATCCTCATCCTGTCCGACGTCCTCAACCACCAGGGCACGGCCCTCCTGCTGCCCCGGCTGGCCGACTCCCTCCTGGGCTGCGCCGTCGCCCTGACCGCCGGTTACCTCCTGTGGCCCGAGAGCTGGCACACCCGGGTCGGCGACCGCCTCGCCGACGCGGTGGCCGACACGGCGGCGTACGTCGAGGCCGCCTTCGGCCCGCACGCCGACCCGCCCGCCCGGGCCCGCATGCGCCGCCGCCTCTACCGCGACCTGTCCGTCATCCGCACCGAGTTCCAGCGGGCCCTGACCGAACCACCGCCCACCGGCAGGCGAGCCGCCGCGTGGTGGCCGCTCGTCGTCGCCGTGGAACGGATCGTGGACGCCACGACGGCCGCCCGCGTCCGTGTCCGCCACGGGGCGGCGGCGCCCTCCACGGCCGAGATCACCCAGGTCACCCTGCAACTGCGGGAACTGTCGGAGGGCGTACGGAACGCGGAGACCCTCATCGCCGTCCGCACCGACCTGACCGGCCCGGCGGGCAGCGTCCTGGAACCCCTGCGCCAGGAGGTCGCCGCGGCCCGCTCGATCGCCTCCCCGCGCTGACCGCTCCCGCAATCCGGGGCCGCTAACCTTACGTGTCCGTCCTGGCCAGGGATTGACGGCTCCACCTCACGAAGGGTTGCGCACATGGGCATTCTCACTCTCCTGCGGAACGCATTCGGCCGCTCACGCAAAGCACGAGCCACCGAGCCGGAGGGTGCGCCCGAGACCACCGCGCACTCCCCCTCGGTCCCGGAACCCCGCCGAGCCCCCACCGGGGAACAGGAACTGGTGACGGCGGCCGAAGAACACGAGCTGGTGGCAGCGGCCTTCGACAAGGTGAAAACCACCCCGCCCCAGCCGACGCCGACCCCCTCCGGCACCGAGGACACGGCCCCACCGAAGGCCGAGGAGGAGAAGACCGAAGCACCCCCCACCCCCCGCCCCGAGCCCGCGCCCGCGCCCGAGGAGAGGACCGAGGAGAAGGCCGAGGAGAAGCCTCCGGCCGCAGCCACGGCCGAGGCAGAGGACGGGAAGGCCGAGGACGAGGTCGAGGTCGACGCCGAGGCCGAGGCCGAGAAGAAGGCCGAGGAGAAGCCTCTGGCCGCAGCCAAGGCCGAGACCCACGACGAGGTCGAGGCCGAGGACCAGAAGACCGAGGACGAAGCCGAGCAGAAGGCCGAGCAGGAGCCTCCGGCCGCAGCCACGGCCGAGACCCACGACGAGGTCGAGAAGCAGGCCGAGGAAGAGCCGCCGGCGGCGGCCACTGCCGAGGCGCAGGACGAGACCGAGGCCGCACCCGAGCAGGAGCCCCCGGCCGAGACCACCGCCGAGGTCACGGACGAGGCGGAGGAGAAGCCCGCGCCGACGGCTCCGGCGGAGACCGCGCCGGAGGCCGAGTCCGGGTCGGCGGCCGGCGCGGAGGCAACCGAGCCAGAGGCGGAAGCGGAACCGGCAACCGAGCCGGAGGCGGAAGCGGAGGTGGCGGCTCAGGCAGAGGCGGACGTGGAAGCGGAGGCCGACGAAGCGGCCGTAACCGCCGAGGCGACCACCGCCCCGCAGGCCGCCGACGGCGAGGACGCCCCACAGGGGCCACCCGCGGCCGACGACGAAAGCCGCACGGGTGGTGCCGGTGGGAACACGGACGCCGAAGGCGAAGCCGAGGCGGACACGGACCCCGCGCCGCAGGCAACCAGCGAAGCCGAAGCGGACCCGGCACCGGCACCGGCACCGGCCCCGCAGGCAACCCGCGAACCCGAGACGGACGCGACCCCGCAGGCAACCCGCGAACCCGAGACGGGTGACCAGGCCGAGCCCGCCAACACCCTCGCCGAGATCACGTCCCGCACGCCCTCCCTCGCCACCGCCTACAAGGCCGCCACGACCACCCTCGACAAGACCGGCCTCACCGGCGCCCGCGCCAAGGTCTACCTCGTCCTCGACCGCTCCGCGAGCATGCGGCCGTACTACAAGGACGGCTCCGCCCAGGCCCTCGCCGACCAGACCCTCGCCCTCGCCGCCCACCTGGACCCCGAGGCCACGGTCCACGTCGTCTTCTTCTCCACGGAGGTCGACGGCACCACCGACCTCACCCTCGCCCCGGAGCACGAGACGAAGATCGACGACGTGCACGCCGGCCTCGGACGCATGGGCCGCACCAGCTACCACGCCGCCGTAGAAGCGGTCGTGGCGCACTACGAGAAGAACGCCACCCCCGGCACCCCCGCCCTGGTCGTGTTCCAGACCGACGGCGCCCCGGACGCGAAGACCCCCGCCACCCAGTCCCTCACCGAGACCGCCACCCGCCACCCCGCCCTCTTCTTCTCCTTCGTCGCCTTCGGTGACCACGACAACAAGGCCTTCGACTACCTCCGCAAGCTGAAGACCGGCAACACGTCCTTCTTCCACGCGGGCCCGACCCCGCGCGAGCTCACCGACACGGAGCTGTACGAGGGCGTACTGGCCACCTGGCGCCCGTGACCCCCTGCCGCCCGCTTCTCAGCCCGCAAAACGGGAAGCGGGCGGCTTACACACGTCGGCTACGATTTCAAGGTTCGTACACGTAGCGACCTGGGAGCAGCCCGCGATGGCTCGACACCTCATCACCAGCGCCCTTCCGTACATCAACGGGATCAAGCACCTGGGCAACATGGTGGGGTCCATGCTCCCGGCGGACGTGTACTCCCGGTACCTCCGTCAGCGCGGCCACGACGTCCTGTACATCTGCGCGACGGACGAGCACGGCACCCCCGCCGAACTGGCCGCCAAGGAGCAGGGCCTGCCGGTGGCCGAGTTCTGCGCGCAGGCGCACGACGCCCAGAAGGCGGTCTACGACGGCTTCGCGCTCGCGTTCGACTACTTCGGCCGCAGCTCCAGCGCGGAGAACCGCGAGATCACCCAGCACTTCGCCCGCAAGCTGAACGAGAACGGCTTCATCGAAGAGCGCGCGATCCGCCAGGTCTACTCGCCCGCCGACGGCCGCTTCCTGCCGGACCGCTACGTGGAGGGCACCTGCCCGCACTGCGGCTACGACAAGGCCCGCGGCGACCAGTGCGAGAACTGCACCCGCGTGCTGGACCCGACCGACCTGATCAACCCGCGCTCGGCGATCTCCGGCTCCACGGACCTGGAGGTCCGCGAGACCAAGCACCTCTTCCTGCTCCAGTCCAAGCTGCAGCACGAGGTCGAGCAGTGGGTCGCCCGGCACGAGGCGGACTGGCCGCAGCTCGCCTCCTCCATCGCCCGCAAGTGGCTGAACGAGGGCCTGCACGACCGGGCGATCACCCGTGACCTGGACTGGGGCGTCCCCGTCCCGGCGGACACCTGGCCGGAGCTGGCGGCCGAGGGCAAGGTCTTCTACGTCTGGTTCGACGCTCCGATCGAGTACATCGGTGCGACGAAGGAGTGGGCCGACCAGGACCCGGAGAACCGCGACTGGAAGTCCTGGTGGTACGAGGCGGACGACACCGTCCGCTACACCGAGTTCATGGCGAAGGACAACGTCCCCTTCCACACGGTGATGTTCCCGGCCACCGAGCTGGGCGTGCGCGAGCCGTGGAAGAAGGTCGACTACGTCAAGGCGTTCAACTGGCTGACGTACTACGGCGGCAAGTTCTCCACCTCGCAGAAGCGGGGCGTCTTCACCGACCAGGCGCTGGACATCCTGCCCGCCGACTACTGGCGCTACTTCCTGATCGCCAACGCCCCCGAGTCGGACGACTCGTCATTCACCTGGGAGCACTTCACCGCCACGGTGAACAAGGACCTGGCCGACACCCTCGGCAACTTCGTCAACCGCGTGCTGTCCTTCTCCAGGAAGCGCTTCGGCGAGGAGGTCCCCGCGGGCGGGGAGCCCGGCGAGGCGGAGCGGAAGCTGGGCGAGGAGATCGCCCGCCTCCTCGCCGAGTACGAAGAGCACATGGAGGCCCTCCAGTTCCGCAAGGCCGCGGCGGCGCTGCGCGCCCTGTGGTCGGCCGGCAACTCCTACCTGGAGGAGAAGGCCCCCTGGCTGGAGATCAAGACCGACAAGGAGGGCGCGGCCCTCACCCTGCGCACGGCGATGAACTTGATCCACCTGTACGCGGTGGTCTCCGAGCCGTTCATCCCGGCGACGGCGAAGACCATGCGGGAGGCGTTCTCCCTGCCGGACGACACCGCCGTCTGGGTGACCCAGGACGAGGCGAAGGCTCTGACCGCGGTCCCGGCCGGCACCCCGTTCACGGTCCCGCCGGTCCTCTTCGCCAAGCTCACGGACGAGGACCTGGCGACCTACAAGGACCGCTTCGGCGGCGAGTCCGCCTGACCGCCCCCGCGGGCGCCGCAGTCGGCTTCGGCAGCCCTCACCTCGGTCTGCTCGTCCTGACCAGGTGAGGGCAGGTCGGTCGAGGGGTCAGCTCCCGGACGCGTACGCGACGAAGTCCGCCCATGACTCCGGGCCGAGGGCGAGGCGGGGGCCGGCGTCCCGGTACTTGGAGTCACGGACGTGGATGGTGCGGGGGGTGGCGGCGACCTCGACGCAGGAGTCACCCTCGGGGCCATCGCTGTAGCTGCTCTTGAACCACGCCAGTTCGGAGGCGTCCCCGGCGAGGGCCTTGCGGATCATGTTTCTCCCAGCAGTTGCTCGACGAAGGCCAGCGACTCCCGTGGGGTAAGAGCCTGTGCCCGGATGGTGCCGTACCTCAGCTCAAGGATGCGGAGCTGTTTCGGATCAGAGACCGGGCGGCCGTTGAAGGCGCCGTCGGAGCGCCCCATGGCCGTACCGTCCTCGAACTTCAGCACCTCGATCTTGCCACTCAGCCCAGGGTGAGCCCCGGAGTCCGTCGGCATCACCTGAAGAGTGACGTTGCGCAACTGCGCGACTTCGAGCAGATGCGCGAGCTGCTGACGCCACACCATTGTGCCTCCCACCCGTCGACGGAGCGTCACCTCTTCCTGGACAAAGCTGAGAGCCGGGCGCGGGGACCGGTCGAAGATGGTCTTGCGTCCCATGCGGGCGGCTACCAAACGATCCAACTCCGCTTCCGTATAAGCGGACTGGGACACCTCGAACAGGGCCCGCGCGTGCTCGGGCGTCTGCAACAGGCCATGGACGCTGAGTCCGACGTAGACCCCCATCTCCACCGCCTTGGCCTCCATCTCCGCCAAGGCGCGCACCTTCTTCGGATACCGGACCTTGTTGACGTCCTCCTTCATCGCCGACAGCAGCCCACCCGCCCCCAACACCTCGTCCGCCCGGTCCAGATACTCCGGCCGGGGAATCCGCTTGCCGCTCTCGATCTTGTAGACGAGATCCTCGCCGTAGCCCACGGACTTCCCGAAGTCGCCGGCCCGCATCCCCACGGCCTCGCGCCGCAGCTTCAGCTGCCGCCCCACGGTGGCGACCACCGCCACGCCCCACTCGTCGTCCGGGTCCACCTCCCACCCCGGCTCGTCAGCCTCGGTCCTCAGCCGCCGAACCTCGCCGTCCACCGACATGCGCGCCCCTCCGTCGTACCGCCTCGTACCAGCCACGCCCTACCCGTACGCGACGCCCAGACAAGCCCGGACACCGCCGGACAACGAGCGGACAGTAATCCTGGGCGAGCACAGCGTCACCAACCACGGTAGGCGCATGCGGCCACGGCGAGTGACGTGTGCCGGAGAGACTCCTCCGCGCCGGAACATGACCGCCCAATCGCCGGTCCGACCTGCGCTCCCTAAGCACTACCCACTGGGGAGAAAGGACCCCGCCAAGCCCCACCCCTCCCTCCCGCCGGGCAAACTCACTCCCGCGAGTGAATATGCCCAAGTGGGCTGGATTCGGGACCGGTTGCCTGCCCTAGGCTCAGCACCAGCAGCACACAGACACCCCCAGACATGCGACGGCCCTCGCCGGGACTGCCATCCCAATGCGAGGGCCTGACCACCGAGGAACGGACCTTCCCCGATGGACAACGAAAACCCTAGCGCGACCACGCCCGCCCAGTCCCGTATCCCGGGCAAAAACCACTCCGAAGGGCACCGGCCCGCCGGCGTCGCCCACGACCACGTCCGCCACACCGAGAACTTCACGGTGATCGGCAACGACCTGGCCCAGCACCCGGAGCTGTCCCTGCTCGCCATCGGACTGGCCTGCTACATCCAGTCGGTGCGGCCGGGCACCGCCGTCGACATCAAGTCCCTCGCCGCCCGCTTCCCCGAGGGCCCGACCCGTATCGCCGCCGCCCTGCGGGAACTGGAAACCCACGGCTACCTGCGCCGCACCCGCGAGCGCACCCCCACCGGCCGGATCGTCACCCGCACGGTGTCCTGCAACAGGCCCGGACACCGCGCCGCCCGGGAGACGGCCTCCCGCGGGTCCGCCCGCCGCACGGCCCCCGACGAGCCCGCGCCACGCAAGCGCCTCCCGGCCGTCCCCCAGCCGTCGTACGGCGCGCCCGCCCTCCTGCGGACCGCCGTCGACGTGCTCGCCGGCCTGCGCCGCCACGACCCCCGCCTGTTCCTGTCCGCCGCCGACGCCGAGCACCTCGCCCCCGGCGTCGCGGCCTGGCTGGAACGCGACCTGACCCCCACCGCCGTGCGCCACGCCCTGACCGCGAACCTGCCGAACGAGCCCCTGATCCGCCCGGCCGCCCTCCTCGCCCACCGCCTGGCCGCCCAGCTGCCACCCCCGCCGCCGTTCAGGCCACCGGCCGCACCGGCCCCGGAGCCCCGGCATCCCCTCCAGACCTGCGACGGCTGTGACCGCGCCTTCCGGGCGCCTGAACCGGGCCGGTGCCGCGACTGCCGGTCCGATCCATCCCCCGCAGGCCGCCTAGCATGAGAGCGACGATCCTTGCCCCTGGGCACAGACGACGAGGAGCGAGCGCCATGACCATCGCCCCGGACAACGCGCGGCAGGGCGCCTCCCACCTGTACCGGGCCATGCGCGACTTCGTGGAGTCCACCGACGGGACCCTCCCCGGCAAGTTCGAGATCACCAAAGAAGGAATCGTCCTCGACATGATGTCGCCCGTGCGGCCGCACGAGCTCACCGCGCTCCGTCTCCGGAAACGCCTGGAGAAGGTCATGCCCGAGGAGATCGTGGCCCACACGGGCGAGCCCGACGTCGAGATGGAGCCGGAAGGCATCATGCGCCGCCCCGACATCATGGTGATCGCCGAGGCGGACATGGAGGGAGAGGGGGCCTTCGACCCTCGTACCGTCATCGCCGCCGTCGAGATCGTCTCCCGGTCCAACCCGGACAACGACTGGGTCACCAAGTTGCGCGATTACCCCCTGATCGGCATCCCGGTCTACGCGGTCTTCGACCCCCGCACCGGAACCGGCGCCGTCCTCACCGACATCCACGCCACCCCCGAGGGCCCCCGCTACGCCACCCGCAAGGACTTCGTCTACGGCGAGGACGTCACCATCGGCGACTGGACCATCTCCACCGAGGGCCTGCCCCGCTACGCGGCAGGAGGCGACGAGCAGCGGTAGGACCCGCCCGGAGGCGGCCCGCCGCCCCGATCTGTCCGGGAAAAGTTGCCGCTCGTCGCGCATGAGCGGCCGGAAGCCGGAAAGATCTTCGTGTGGACATCCCCGAACCCCATCGCCGGCTCCTCGCGGACGTCGTCGCCGTGGACGGCCCGTACGGCCTGGTCCTGGCCGGCGGCTACGCCCTCCAGGCGCACGGACTGCTCCGCCGCCCGCACGCCGACCTGGACTTCGCCACCGAGAGCGCCGAGGCGATGGAGCACATCGCCGGTGCTGTCGGCGCGGCCCTGGAGGCGCGGGGGCGGCGGGTGCGGGCCGGCGCGGTCACCGCGCGCACCGCACAGCTGACGGTCACGGACCCGCCGACCGGCGAGCCGTGCGCGCTCGCGCTGCACAAGGAGGCGTTCTGGCAGCCGCCGGAACTGACCGGGTACGGTCCGGCGCTCTCCCTGGCGGACGCCGTCGGCACGAAGATCCGCGCCCTGTACGACCGGGGCGCCGCCGTCGACCTCATCGACGCGCAGGCCGCGGCGGCCCGGTTCTCCCTGCCCGCCCTGGAGGAACTGGGCCGCCGGCACGCCCATGACCCGTTCGACCTGCCGACCCTCCAGTCCCGGCTGACGGGCACGGACTTCTACTCCGACCGGGACTTCCTCCGCCACGGCCTGGACGAGTCCGCCGTCGCCGCCCTGCGCGCCTGGGCCCAGCACTGGTCCGACGACATCGCCGAGCGGCTGCTGGAGGAGGGCGCGTCCCCGGACACCGAGACGGACGGGCAGGGCGAGTGAGCCGGATCAGCCGCCGTCGTGCGTCTGGTCCGGGGCCACGCCCAGGGTGAGCCGGGCCCGGACACCGCGGGCGATGTGCCTGCGGTCGTACGACAGGTACAGCAGACCGCCCGCGTGCCCGTTGCCCGGGTAGAGGGTGTCCTCGTCGAGCGTGGTGCGGGTGGTGGTGTTGGCGGAGTACGGCTCCACCTCCTGCGTCAGCAGCACCGCCTGTTCGGCGAAGAACAGCTGCCCGGTGTGGCAGGTGCGGCCGCCCTCGTACCCGGCGTCCGTCCAGGCGCCGTCGACGTGCACCTTGACGTGGATGTGCACACAGCGGCCCTGGTACCAGCCGGGGAAGACCGTCCGGAAGGTGGCGTGCCCGTGTCTGTCGGTGCGCCAGGTGCCGCGCAGGTAGCGGGTGTCGTCGGTGGGCTCCTGGTGCCCACCGCCGCCGGGGCCGCCGGGGCCCCCTGACGGAGGGGCGCCGGTGGGCGTACCGGTCGGGGTGCCGGTCGGGGCGGGGCCGCCGCCACCGCCTGTGCCGCTGCCCGACGCCTCGTACCCGGAGTAGACGCCCAGCGCGTTGCAGTGCCAGATGTCGACGGCCGCGTTCCGCAGCGGTTCGCAGGTCTGCGCGTCGATCACCTTGAGGGTGAGCGTCAGCGGGATGCCGTCCTGGTCCTCGGTGACGTCCTGCCGGATCTTGTCGGCGTCGATGTAATAGGGGCCCTCCACGGTCTCGGAGGTCAGCGTGTAGCAGAGGTCCGCGGTGGTGTCGTCGTCCGCGGACGCGTCGACGGCCAGGGCGCCGCCCAGGCCCACGGCCACGGCGGTGGCACCGCCCGCCATGATCACCGTACGACGGGACGGGCGGGACGGCTCGCGGCCGCCGGGGCCGGTCTCAGGGGTGTTGGTCATGGGCCGGGACCGTAGGGACGGAAGCTGTCACCGGGCCCGGAGACGGCTGTGCGCGCCGATCGTCAAGAGCGAGTCAGGACAGATCGGCGCGCACGGCCGGACGCTTGCCGGTTGGCTACTTGGGCTGCGGCTTCCGGATGGTCAGGTGCAGCTCGCGCAGGCGGGACTCGTCCAGCTCGGTCGGGGCGCCCATCATCAGGTCCTGGGCGTTGCCGTTGAGCGGGAAGGCGATCGTCTCGCGGATGTTGGGCTCGTCCGCGAGGAGCATGACGATCCGGTCCACGCCCGGGGCGATGCCACCGTGCGGCGGGGCGCCGAAGCGGAACGCGCGCAGCATGCCCGCGAACTTCTCCTCGACGGTCTCCCGGTCGTAGCCCGCGATCTCGAAGGCCTTGAGCATGATCTCCGGGTCGTGGTTCCGGATCGCGCCCGAGGACAGCTCGACGCCGTTGCAGACGATGTCGTACTGCCAGCCCAGGACGTCCAGCGGGTCCTGGGTCCGGAGGGCCTCCAGGCCGCCCTGCGGCATCGAGAAGGGGTTGTGGGAGAAGTCGATCCCGCCGGTCTCCTCGTCCTTCTCGTACATCGGGAAGTCGACGATCCAGCAGAAGCGGAACACGCCCTCCTCGAAGTGGCCCGCGCGCTTGGCCGCCTCCACGCGGACCGCGCCCATGATCTTCGAGACCTCGTCGTACTCACCGGCGCCGAAGAAGACGGCGTGGCCGGGGGCCAGGGAGAGGCGCTTGGTCAGCTCGGCGACGTTCGCCTCGGTGAGGAACTTCGCGATCGGGCCGGAGAGCGAGCCGTCCTCGGCCACGCGCACCCAGGCCAGGCCCTTGGCGCCCTGCTCGACGGCGTACTCACCGAGCTGGTCGAAGAACTTGCGGGGCTGCGCGGACACGTCCGGAACCGGCAGCGCACGCACGTGCTTGCCGGCGAAGGCCTTGAACTCCGAGCCCTCGAAGACGTCGGTGATGTCGACCAGCTCCAGCTTGGCGCGCAGGTCCGGCTTGTCGGAGCCGTACTTCAGCATCGCCTCGCGGAACGGGATGCGCGGGAACGGGGAGGTGACGTGGCGGCCGCCGCCGAACTCCTCGAACAGCTCCGTCATGAGCTTCTCGATCGGCTGGAAGACGTCCTCCTGCTCGACGAAGCTCATCTCGACGTCGAGCTGGTAGAACTCGCCGGGCGAGCGGTCGGCGCGGGCGTCCTCGTCGCGGAAGCAGGGCGCGATCTGGAAGTAGCGGTCGAAGCCGGAGATCATCAGCAGCTGCTTGAACTGCTGCGGGGCCTGCGGCAGCGCGTAGAACTTGCCCGGGTGCACCCGGGAGGGGACCACGTAGTCGCGGGCGCCCTCGGGAGAGGTGGCGGACAGGATCGGCGTCGCCATCTCGTTGAAGCCCATCGCCGACATCTTCTGGCGGATCGCGGAGATCACGGCCGTACGCAGCATGATGTTGCGGTGCATGCGCTCGCGGCGCAGGTCCAGGAAGCGGTACTCCAGGCGCCGCTCCTCGTTGACCCCGTCCTCGGTGTTGATGGTGAAGGGCAGGGGCTGCGCCGCGCCGAGCAGCTCGACCTCGGCGACCTCGACCTCGATCTCGCCGGTGGGCAGGTCGGGGTTCACGTTCTCGGTTCCACGTGAAACAACGCGGCCGTCGACACGGACCGAGGACTCCTTGGAGATCTTGTCCAGGGCCTCGTACGCCGGGGTGCCCGGGCGCGCGACCAGCTGCGTGATGCCGTAGTGGTCACGGAGATCGATGAAGAGGATGCCGCCCAGGTCGCGCCGATTGTGCAGCCAGCCACTCAGCCGGACGTCGGTGCCGACGTCAGAGGCGCGGAGCTGGCCGCAGGTGTGGGACCTGTACCGATGCATCGTCGTTCATCCAGTCTTTGCGGATCGGGTGTCGCCAGGCGGGTACGGCCTAGGCCATCCCAAGGGTACCGGCCACCCCAAGATCGGCTCCCACCATTACCGTCCGTACCGCGCGCCCGTCTACGGTGGCAGGCTCCGCGCACCTCTCCATAAAGTGGGGCAATGCGTACAGGTGAGCCGCTGCCGTCCGTGGAGGAGGTCCTCGCCTCCCTCGCGACCGGGCTCTGGCACTGGGACACCCACACCGGGCTGGTCACCGTGGACGCGGAGGCGGCGCGGCTGCTCGGCCTGCCGGCGGAGCCCGCCACCCTGACGGAGGCGCAGACCCGGGCCCGCCTCCATCCGGTCGACTGGAACGAGATCACCGGCGTGGTGCGGCTGGCCGTCGCCGAGGGCACCCTCGCCGAGGTGCGCATCCGGATCATGGACGGGGACGGCAACATCGTGCGGATCGTCCGCAGCCGGTCCAAGCCGTCCTTCGACCCCGAGCGGCACGCGTACGAGCTGATCGGCACCCTCCAGGAGGTGACCGATCCGGCCCCGGGCACGGCGGCCGGCCGCAGTGCCGTCACCGGGGACTGGCGGCGCTCCCGCGAGGCGTTCCTGCTGGACGCGGGCCGGGCGCTGGCGGAGGCCCGGTCCACGGCGGAGGTGCTGCGGGTCGCGGGCGCCCTGTCGATGCCGGGGTTCTCGCCGGACGGACTCGTGGTGTTCGGCGTCGAGGGCGACCGGCTGACGATCACCGGCCAGCACGGGCACACCCCCGCCGACATGGGCCCCTTCTCGGACATGCCGCTGGCCACCGACTATCCGGCGGCCGAGGTCGTGCGCACGGGCCGCGCGGTGTACCTCTCCTCGCCCGAGGCCTACCGGGAGCGCTACCCGGCGACCTGGCCGCTCGCCCGGCACTTCGGGCGCCGCTCCTGGGCGTTCCTGCCGCTCACGGCCGGCGGGCGCACGAGGGGCGCCTGGATGGCCGCCTTCACCTATCCCGTGGCGTTCACCCCGGACGAGCGCGCGGTCCTGACGACGGTCGCCCGGATGCTCGCCCAGGCGCTGTTCCGGGCCGGCGCCGCCGAGTCCGCGCGGGAGCTGACGGAGGGCCTCCAGCGCTCCATGCTGCCGTCGCTCGGCCCCGAGATCCCCGGGATGCGGGTGGCCGCCCGCTACATCCCGACCGGCGGCGGACTCCAGGTCGGCGGCGACTGGTACGACATGATCCCGCTGCCCTCCGGCCGCTTCGCCCTGGTCATCGGGGACGTCCAGGGCCATGACGTGCGCGCGGCCGGCCTGATGGGCCAGCTGCGGATCGCGCTGCGCGCCTACGCCTCCGAGGGGCACCGCCCGGACGCCGTCCTCTCCCGCGCCTCCCGCTTCCTGCACGGCCTCACCGACGACGCCGGGGAGGACGCGCTGGCCGACCTCCGCTTCGCGACCTGCCTGTACGTGGAGGCCGACCCGCCGACCGGGCGGCTGGAGATGGCCCGCGCCGGCCACCCGGACCCGGTGATCCGGATGACGGACGGCACGGTGATGGCCCGCCCGACGACGGGCGGGCTGCCGCTGGGCCTCGACCCGGACGCCGACTACCCGACGACCCGGTTCACGCTCGAACCCGGCGAGACGCTGATGCTGTGCACCGACGGCCTGATCGAGACCGGCGGGCACGACATGGAGAGCGGCTGGCGCCGGCTGCGCGCGATCCTGGAGGACCACGAGGGCGACCTGGAGTCCCTGGCCGACGCGCTGGTGCAGGGCGTGCACGGGCCGTCCTCGCACCACACGACCGGCCCGCTGGCCGACCGCCGCGAGGACGACATCGCGCTGCTGCTGCTGGGCCGGCCGGGGGAGGGCCGCGGGCGCGGCGACACCCTAACGGTACGGCCGGTGGTGCGGCGCACGCTGCTGTCGGTGGCGCAGGACGAGCCGGAGCGGATCGCCGAGGCCCGCCAGCACCTGCGCGGGCTGCTGCACGACTGGACGTCGGCCGAGCAGGTGGACGCGGCGGTGCTGCTGGTCTCGGAGATGGTCACCAACGTGCTGGTGCACACCGACGCCGACGCGGTGCTGCTCGCGGAGGTCATGGGCGAGGGTCCCGGGCGGCGGCTGCGGGTGGAGGTCTTCGACACCGGCGACGACCTCCCGCACAAGCGCCGCCCCGGTGAACTGGCCTCCTCCGGGCGGGGCCTGATGCTGATCGAGCTCCTCGCGGACGGCTGGGGGGTGGACCCTCGGGGCGAGGGCAAGAGCATCTGGTTCGAGCTCTACGAACCGGGTGGCTCGGGGGCGGGCGCGTCGCGGGACGTGGCCTGACGCCCGCGCAGTTCCCGGACGGCGCCGAAGGCCGCCGCGGTCAGCGGGACCGCGAGGAGCATGCCGAGGATGCCCGCGACCGAGGCTCCCGCGGTGATCGTGAGCAGCACGGCGGCCGGGTGCATCTGCACGGTCCGGCTCTGGATCACCGGTTGCAGCACGTGCCCCTCCAGCACCTGCACCGCGAGCACCACCCCGAGCGCCCACAGCGCGATGACGAAGCCCCGGTCGGCCAGGGTGACCAGCACGGCCACCGCGCCGGAGAGGAAGGCGCCGAGGTAGGGGATGTACGCGCCAACGAAGACGAGTGCGCCGAGCCCGATCGCGCCCGGCACCCGGAGGACCAGCAGGCCGACGGTGATGCACAGGGCGTCGATGAGCGCGATGACGGTCGTGCCGCGCATGAAGCCCTCGACCGCGGCGAAGGACCGCCGGGCGATGGCCTCCAGGAGCTCGGCGCTGCCGCCGGGCGCGAGCGAGCGCAGGCCGGCCAGGGCGCGGTCGGAGTCGCGCAGGAAGAAGAAGACGAGCAGCAGGGCGAGCACGGCCATGGCGATGGACTCGGCGACGACGCTGACGCCGCTGATGACGTTGGACGCGGCGGTGCTGCCGAACCTGCCCAGCAGTTGCCGGGCGTTGGCGGCGAGGTCGTCCAGGCTGGTCCCGGCGGCGCCGAAGTGCCGTGCGACCCCCTTGGCCGCGTTCCGCAGCGAGGCGAGAATCTCCGCGCCGGTGTCGACGAGCGCGGCGACGACGATGTACACGGCACCGCCGACGACGGCCACGACGGCGACGCAGGTGAGCCCGGCCGCCACCGACGCCTGCACCCCGGCCCGCACCAGCCGCCGGTGCAACGGCCCGAGCAGCGCCGTCCCGAGCAGGGCGAGCAGCACCGGCGTGACGGCCGTACGGAACTCCGCGCACAGCCGCACCCCGACCCAGCCGACCCCGGCGGCGAGCAGCAGCACGGCGCACCAGGCGGCGAACCGGCGGGCGGCGACAGGGAGGAACTGCACGCGTCCAGCGGATCACGCGGCGCGCCGGCTGTCCTGTGCCGCGGGTCCGGGCGGGTGAGGACACGCCGGCCCCGGCCGACGTACGGCCGGGGTCATGCGGGGGAGCCGGCGGGCGCCCGGCGGGTCGTCCGCGGGGGCGTCCCGCCGGGGAGCGGTCAGATGCCGCCTTCGGTCATCCCGTGGACCGCCGGGATGCTGCCGAGCCGGCCCTTCTGGAAGTCCTCGAAGGCCTGCATCAGTTCTTCCTTGGAGTTCATGACGAACGGGCCGTAGTGGGCCATCGGCTCCCGGATGGGCTGTCCGCCGAGGAGGACGACCTCCAGGTCCGGGGTGTGCGAGTCCTGCTTCTCGTCCGCGCGGACGGTGAGCGAGGAGCCGGCGCCGAAGACGGCCGTCTGGCCCAGGTGGATCGGGCGGCGCTCCGCGCCGACGCTGCCGCGGCCCGCGAGGACGTACGCCAGACCGTTGAAGTCCTCCCGCCACGGCAGGGTGAGTTCCGCTCCCGGGGCGAGGGTCGCGTGGATCATCGTGATCGGGGTGTGGGTGATGCCCGGGCCCTGATGGCCGTCCAGCTCGCCGGCGATGACCCGCAGCAGCGCGCCGCCGTCGGGGGTGGTGAGGAGCTGGACGTTGCCGCCGCGGATGTCCTGGTAGCGCGGGGCCATCATCTTGTCCTTGGCGGGGAGGTTCACCCACAGCTGGAGCCCGTGGAAGAGGCCGCCGGACACGACGAGGGACTCCGGCGGGGCCTCGATGTGCAGCAGGCCCGAGCCCGCGGTCATCCACTGCGTGTCGCCGTTGGTGATGGTGCCGCCGCCGCCGTTGCTGTCCTGGTGGTCGAAGACGCCGTCGATGATGTACGTGACGGTCTCGAAGCCGCGGTGCGGGTGCCAGGGGGTGCCCTTGGGCTCGCCCGGCGCGTACTCCACCTCGCCCATCTGGTCCATCATGATGAACGGGTCGAGGTGGCGGTAGTTGATCCCCGCGAACGCCCGGCGCACCGGGAAGCCCTCGCCCTCGTAACCGCTCGGGGCGGTCGTGACGGTGAGCACGCGGCGTGCCACGGCGTCGGCGGGAGCGGTCACACGGGGCAGCGTCAGCGGGTTCTCGACGGTCACTGCAGGCATGGTGGGTACCTCCTTGGTACGCCCACTTTAGTTGAGCGTTGAACTTCTTGCCACCCAGAACAGAGAAAGCCCGGAGGGCATTCCCCTCCGGGCTCCCCGCGCGCGACGCCTAGCCGTACATGCGGCGCATCGCGAAGTCGACCATCTGCTCGACCGCCTTCGCGTCGAAGACCATCCGGTGCTCGCCCTCCATGTCCAGGACGAAGCCGTAGCCGGTCGGCAGCAGGTCGATCACCTCGGCGCCGGTGATGACGAAGTACTTGGACTCCTTGCCGGCGTACCGGCGCAGCTCCTTCAGCGAGGTGAACATCGGGATCACCGGCTGCTGGGTGTTGTGCAGCGCCAGGAAGCCGGGGGTGTCGCCGCGCGGGCAGTACACCTTCGACGTGGCGAAGATCTGCTGGAAGTCCTCGGCGGACATCTGCCCGGTCGTGAAGGCGCGCACCGCGTCCGCGAGCGAGGGCGGCGACGGCTCGGGGTACAGCGGCGGCTGCTGCCCGTATCCGCCGACACCACCCGGCATCTGCTGCTGCGACGAGGCGTACTGCTGCTGGGCAGCGCCCCCGTCCATGGGCTGGCCGTATCCGTACATGCGCGTAAGGGTACTGAGAACCGGGCGAGGGGTGGGTCACAGATACCGGGATCGGGGTTGCTTGTTATTACCGACGGGTAGCATCATCGTAGCTACTTGTTGGTACGTGAACTAGGTGCGAGGAGCAAGTGCCTCGCCGATCCCTCTACGGAGCCGTCGCCATGGGGCACTACAAGCCGAATCTCCGCGACATCGAGTTCAACCTCTTCGAAGTACTGGGGCGCGACAAGGTGTACGGCACCGGCCCGTTCGAGGAGATGGACGTCGAGACCGCCAAGAGCGTCCTGGAGGAGCTGACCCGCCTCTCCGAGAACGAGCTGGCCGAGTCCTTCGCCGACGCCGACCGCAACCCGCCGGTCTTCGACCCGGAGACCAACACCGCGCCCGTCCCGGCGTCCTTCAAGAAGAGCTACCAGGCCTTCATGGACTCCGAGTACTGGCGGCTCGGCCTGCCCGAGGAGATCGGCGGCACCACCGCTCCGCGCTCCCTGATCTGGGCCTACGCCGAGCTGATCCTGGGCGCCAACCCGGCCGTGTGGATGTACTCCTCCGGCCCCGCGTTCGCCGGCATCCTCTTCGAGGAGGGCAACGAGGTCCAGAAGCACATCGCCGAGATCGCCGTCGAGAAGCAGTGGGGCTCCACCATGGTCCTCACCGAGCCCGACGCGGGCTCGGACGTCGGCGCCGGCCGCACCAAGGCCGTGCAGCAGGAGGACGGCTCCTGGCACATCGAGGGCGTGAAGCGCTTCATCACCTCCGGTGAGCACGACATGTCGGAGAACATCCTCCACTACGTGCTCGCGCGTCCCGAGGGCGCCGGCCCCGGCACCAAGGGCCTGTCCCTCTTCCTCGTCCCGAAGTACCTCTTCGACTTCGAGACCGGCGAGCTGGGCGAGCGCAACGGCGTCTACGCCACCAACGTCGAGCACAAGATGGGCCTGAAGGCCTCCAACACGTGCGAGATGACCTTCGGCGACAAGCACCCCGCCAAGGGCTGGCTGATCGGCGACAAGCACGACGGCATCCGCCAGATGTTCCGCATCATCGAGTTCGCCCGCATGATGGTCGGCACGAAGGCGATCTCCACGCTCTCCACCGGCTACCTCAACGCGCTGGAGTACGCCAAGGAGCGCGTCCAGGGCCCGGACCTGGCCAACTTCATGGACAAGACCGCGCCCAAGGTCACCATCACCCACCACCCCGACGTGCGCCGCTCGCTGATCACGCAGAAGGCGTACGCGGAGGGCATGCGCGCCCTCGTCCTCTACACCGCCTCGATCCAGGACGCCATCCAGGTCAAGGAGGCGAACGGCGAGGACGCCTCCGCCGAGCACGCGCTGAACGACCTGCTGCTGCCCATCGTCAAGGGCTACGGCTCCGAGAAGGGCTACGAGCAGCTCGCCCAGTCGCTGCAGACCTTCGGCGGCTCCGGCTTCCTCCAGGAGTACCCGATCGAGCAGTACATCCGGGACTCCAAGATCGACACCCTCTACGAGGGCACCACGGCGATCCAGGGCCAGGACTTCTTCTTCCGCAAGATCGTCCGCAACCAGGGCGCCGCGCTGAACTCCCTCGCCGAGGACATCAAGAAGTTCCTGGCGCTCGGCACCGGCGGCGAGGAGCTGTCCGGCGCCCGCGAGCACCTGGCCAAGGCGGCCGTGGAGCTGGAGGCGATCGTCGGCCTGATGCTGACCGACCTCGCCGCCACCGAGCAGGACACCAAGAACATCTACAAGGTCGGCCTGAACACCACCCGCCTGCTCATGGCCTCCGGTGACGTCGTCGTCGGCTACCTGCTCCTGAAGGGCGCCGCGATCGCCGCCGAGAAGCTGGCCACGGCCTCGGCGAAGGACAAGGCGTTCTACACGGGCAAGATCGCCGCGGCGAAGTTCTTCGCGGCGAACGTCCTGCCGGGCGTCACCCTCGCCCGCAAGGTCGCCGCGGGCGTCGAGCTGGACCTGATGGAGCTGGACGAGGCGGCGTTCTGACCGGTCGTCCGGACCTTCCGGACGACCCCGTCGATTCCACGCACGGGCCCGCTCCTTACCGGGAGCGGGCCCGTGCACGTCGTTAAGGTGAATCCCATGAGCGCACCATCCCGCCCGTCACCCGCCGCCGCCCCTCCGGGGAGCGCCTCGCGCGCTCCCCTCACCTTCGACCGCGGCCACACCGACGACCTGATGTCCTTCCTGGCGGCGAGCCCGACGCCGTACCACGCCGTGGCGAACACCGCCGAACGGCTGGAGAAGGCGGGCTTCCGGCAGGTGGCGGAGACGGACGCCTGGGACGGGACGCACGGCGGCAGGTACGTGCTGCGCGGCGGCGCGATCGTGGCCTGGTACGTGCCCGAGGGCGCCGAGCCGCACACCCCCTTCCACATCATCGGGGCGCACACCGACTCCCCGAACCTGCGGGTCAAGCCGCGACCGGACAGCGGGGCGCACGGCTGGCGCCAGGTCGCCGTCGAGATCTACGGCGGCCCGCTGCTGAACTCCTGGCTGGACCGGGACCTCGGCCTGGCCGGCCGGCTGACCCTGCGCGACGGCTCCTCCGTCCTGGTCGACGTGGACCGGCCGCTGCTGCGGGTGCCGCAGCTCGCCATCCACCTGGACCGTTCGGTCGGCTCGGAGGGGCTCAAGCTGGACAAGCAGCGGCACCTCCAGCCGGTGTGGGGCCTCGGCAACGACGTGCTGGACGGCGAACTCATCGCCTTCCTGGAGCAGGAGGCCGCCCTGGAGGCGGGCTCGGTGACCGGCTGGGACCTGATGACGTACCCGGTGGAGCCGCCCGCCTACCTCGGCCGGGACCGCGAGCTGGTCGCCGGTCCGCGGATGGACAACCTGCTGTCCGTGCACGCCGGTGCCGCCGCCCTCGCCGCCGCGGCGGCCTCCGGCGCGGCGCTCACCCGCATCCCGGTGCTGGCCGCCTTCGACCACGAGGAGAACGGCTCACAGTCGGACACCGGCGCGGACGGCCCGCTGCTCGGCACCGTCCTGGAGCGCTCGGTCCTCGCGCGCGGCGGGTCGTTCGAGGACCGGGCCCGCGCCTTCGCCGGCACGGTCTGCCTGTCCTCCGACACGGGCCACGCCGTGCACCCCAACTACGCCGAGCGGCACGACCCGACGCACCACCCGCGCGTCAACGGCGGCCCGATCCTCAAGGTCAACGTCAACAACCGCTACGCCACGGACGGTTCGGGCCGCGCGGTGTTCGCCGCGGCCTGCGAGAAGGCGAACGTCCCCTTCCAGACCTTCGTCTCCAACAACTCCATGCCGTGCGGCACCACGATCGGCCCGATCACCGCGGCCCGGCACGGCATCCGCACGGTCGACATCGGCGTGGCGATCCTTTCCATGCACAGCGTCCGTGAACTCTGCGGCGCCGACGACCCGTTCCTGCTCGCGAACGCCCTGACCGCCTTCCTGGAGGGCTAGTCGGGGCCTGAGGGGGTACCCGGACGGCACCGGAGATTCCGGAACCGGAAGGGGAGGCGAGGTCTCATGGGTCTCGGCGGATGCATCATCCTCATCGCCGTGGGGGCCATTCTGACGTTCGCGACCGACTGGCACATGCACGGCGTCAACCTGACCGTGGTCGGCCTGATCCTGATGGCCGTGGGCCTGATCGGCGTCGCCACGTTCAGCGGAATAGCCCGCCGCCGCCGCGTGGTGGTCCCGCCGACGACCCCGGTGGTGGAGGAGGAACCCCGCCACCACCGCGTCGACGGCTACTCCGACGGCTACGGCGTCTGACGGCTGAACCCACCTGCGCCTGAGGGTGGGTTCAGTCGTTTTCCGGCGACGTGCCCGCCGGCCGCGCCGCTCGGTCCTGCCCGGGGGCCGTCTCGTCCATCCCCGCCAGTACCAGCGGCAACCGGTCCGCGCCGCCCTCGGTGAGGCGGACCGGGACGCCCCAGTCCTGCTGGTGGACGTGGCAGGCCGGGTACGCGTTGGCGGGGTCGTCGTCGCAGGAGGCCGCCATCGCGGAGACGTGCAGCACGCCCTCGGTGACGGCCGGGTTCAGTGCCAGGTCACGCGACAGCTCGGTGTCCGCTCCCTCGCCCTTGAGCAGCAGCTCGGGCGGGGTGGCGGAGACGAGCAGCCGGGTCGAGGGGCCGTACCGGGTGTCGAGCTTCTGGCCGGCCGGGGCCTGGAAGATCACGTCCAGGCGCAGCGCGCCGGGGGCGACCTCGGTCGCGGCGCGCTGGGTGCGGTGGGCGACCGACTCCACGCGCACCGCCTCCTCCGGCAGCCGCAGCCGGGTCAGCCGGTGCCGGGCCGACTCCACGACCACGATGTCCTCGCCGGCCAGGACCGCGTCGCTGGGCTCGCGCAGGTCGGTGGCGAGCGTGGTGACCTCGCCGGTCGCCGGGTCGTAGCGGCGCAGGGCGTGGTTGTAGGTGTCGGCGACGGCGACCGAGCCGTCCGGCAGGGCCGTGACGCCCAGCGGGTGCTGGAGCAGGGCCTGGCCGGCGGCGCCGTCCCGGTGGCCGAAGTCGAACAGGCCGGTGCCGACGGCGGTGTGCACCTGCCCGTCGGGGTCGACCCAGCGCAGGGCGCTCGTCTCGGAGTCGGCGAGCCACAGCCGGTCGGCGGTGGCCGCGAGGCCGGAGGGCTGGGCGAACCAGGCCTCGGCCGCGGGCCCGTCCACCAGGCCCTCGTTGGTGGTGCCCGCCGCCACGGCGACCGTACGGCCGGCCGGGTCGTAGGTCCACAGCTGGTGCACGCCGGCCATCGCGATCCACACCTTGCCGCCGAAGACCGCCACGTCCCACGGCGAGGAGAGGTCCACCTCGCGGGCCGGGCCGGAGGTCGCCGAGCCCTGCCACCACTGCTTCCCGGTGCCCGCCAGGGTGGTCACCTCGCCCGTGGCCGGGTCCAGGCGCCGCAGGGCGTGGTTGACGGTGTCGGCGACCACCACCGAGCCGTCGTCGAGCAGGGCGAGACCCTGGGGCTCGTTGAAGGACGCCGCCCCGGGGCCGCCGTCGGTGAATCCGCGCGTGCCGGAGCCGATGCGCCGTACGACGGTCTCGGCGTCCCCGGCCAGCTCCACCAGCTGGTGCCGGGTGGTGTCGCTGACCAGGAAGGTGCCGGACGGCAGCAGCAGGGCCTTGCCCGGGAAACGCAGCGTCGTCGGTTCGGGCTCCGGCGGCACATAGGGGCCGTCGCCGCGGCGCAGGGTGCCCTTGGCCTCGTGCTCGGCCTCCAGCTCGGTCACCAGCCGCTCGATGGCGTGCACGTGGCCCTCGCCCGCGTGCTGTGCGACGACGTACCCCTCGGGGTCGATCACCACGAGCGTCGGCCAGGCGCGCACCGCGTACTGCTTCCAGGTGGCCAGCTCGGGGTCGTCCAGGACCGGGTGCGCCACGCCGTAGCGCTCCACGGCGTCCACGACCGCCTGGTGCTCGGCCTCGTGCACGAACTTCGGCGAGTGCACCCCGATCACCACGAGCGTGTCCCGGTGCTTCTCCTCCAGCTCGCGCAGCTCGTCCAGGACGTGCAGGCAGTTGATGCAGCAGAAGGTCCAGAAGTCCAGGACGACGATGCGTCCGCGCAGGTCGGCGAGGGTGTACTGCGTCTCTCCCGTGTTCAGCCAGCCGCCCTTGCCGATCAGGTCGGGGGCGCGGACTCGGGCGCGTCGGGGTGCGGAGTCGGTCATGACCCCAAGGGTGCCACCTGACGCCGACAGCCGTTCCCGCGCCTGTGGACAACCCGGGCGCGGTACGACTCCGCCCGTGACCGGCGCGGCGGTCAGTCCTGGTGCAGCACGTTCCGTCCGGGGCCGCCGGAGAGCGTGTCCCGGCCCGGACCGCCGTAGAGCCTGTCGTTGCCGCTGTTGCCGTACAGCTTGTCGTTGCCGCTGTTGCCGTACAGGACGTCGTCGCCCTTGCCGCCGTACAGGGTGTCGTCGCCGGTGCCGCCGGTGAGCGTGTCCTTGCCGTCGTCACCGGCCAGGTACTGCGCTCCGCTGCCGCCGTGCAGCACGTCGTCGCCCTTGCCGCCCTGCACGATGTTGTCGCCGCCGCTCGCGTCGATGGTGTCGTTCCCGTCGCCGCCCCAGGCCAGGCCCTCCTTGCCGACCGTGATCCTGTCGTTGCCCGCGTCGCCCGAGACGTAGGCGCCGTCGAGGCGGCCGGAGTCGGTCGCCTTGTCGTTGCCGGAGCCCAGGGAGATCTGGGCGTAGTAGTAGATCTGGTCGGTGGCGTTCTTGTAGGCGAGGGTGTCGTCGCGGTCACCGAGGTTCACGACGAGGGCGGCGTACGGGTCCTGGCTGTCGAGGCTGGTGACCGTGCAGGAGACCTTCGTGGGGTCCGCGCCGTCCGGGTGGGCGCAGCCGTGACCGGCCTTGATCGTGACGGTGTCATCGATCAGGTAGGTGATGCCCGAGCGGTCGGCGGTGAGGGACGCCGTGACGGTGGCCTTGTTGGCCTGGCCGGGGGCGGCCTGGTACGTGAGCTGCCAGTCGTACTGGTTGACCGCGGCGGTGGCGGGCGAGGTGGCCGCCGACGCGGTGCCGGCCAGGGCGGACGGCACGGCCAGCGCGGCGGCCGTGCCGACGGCCAGGACGAGCGCGCGGGCGGGCCGGCGGTGGTGGGTACGAGCGGACACGGTGACCTCCGGGGGGAACGGGCGGACTCTTCGGCCGGCCGGCGCCGGCTTCCGCACCGTTCGACTCGGGGGTGGTGCCGTTGGTTGGCCAACACCCCGGGAGCACCGGAAGTTCATTCGCGGAACACCTGGTGTCCCGGTGGATTCCGGCCTCCCGTCAGGGGCGCGCCGCGAGACGCTCGCCGTGGAGCGCGCGCGGTCCCCGGGCCGGCCCGGCGAACCGGCACGGCCTGTGACGATCGGCTCGCGCCGGGGAAGCATGACCCGTATGAGATTCCTCGTGCGCGACCGGATCCTCGGCATCGGTGACGACTGGTGGATCGAGGACGAACAGGGCCGGAAGGTGTTCCTCGTCGACGGCAAGGCGATGCGCCTGCGGGACACCTTCGAGCTGAAGGACACCCAGGGGCGGGTCCTGATCGACATCCACCAGAAGATGTTCGCCCTGCGCGACACCATGCTGATCGAACGCGACGGCGAGCCCCTGGCCAGGATCCGGCGCAAGCGGCTGTCCCTGCTGCGCAACCACTACCGGGTCTCCCTGGTGGACGGCACCGAACTTGACGTCAGCGGGAAGATCCTGGACCGCGAGTTCGCCGTCGAGTACGACGGCGAACTCCTCGCGGTGATCTCCCGCCGCTGGCTGAGCATCCGCGACACCTACGGCGTGGACGTCGTACGGGAGGACGCCGACCCGGCGCTGCTGATCGCGGTGGCGGTGTGCGTGATCCACCTCGCCGAGAAGGAGGGGGAGGAGGACTGACGCCGCCTAGGGCTGGCGCCGGGGCGGTTCGAGACCCAGTACCCGGTCCTTGAGCGCCGGGAACTGTTCGCGGGTCGCGCCGGCCCTCGCCGGGTCCAGGTCGACCGTGAGGACCTCTTCCCCGGGGCCGGCCTCGGCGAGCACCTCGCCCCACGGATCCACCACGATCGAGTGACCCGCCTGCGGAACTCCGGCGTGGGTCCCGGCCGTTCCACAGGCGAGCACGAACGCCTGGTTCTCCACCGCCCGCGCCCGGGCCAGCAGCGTCCAGTGCGCGCGCCGCCGCTCGGGCCAGCCCGCCGGGATCACCAGCGTCTCGGCGCCGGCGTCGACCAGACCGCGGAAGAGCTCGGGGAAACGCAGGTCGTAGCAGGTGGCCAGGCCGAGCGTGGTCTGCGGCAGCCGGACTGTCACCAGGTCCCGGCCCGCGCCCATCAGCACCGCCTCGCCCTTGTCGAAGCCGAAGCGGTGGATCTTGCGGTAGGCCGCGGCCCGCTCACCGGAGGGGGAGAAGAGGAGGGACGTGTTGTAGAGGGTGCCGTCCGGGTCCCTCTCGGGCAGGGAGCCCGCGTGCAGCCACACGCCCGCGTCGCTCGCCGCCTTGGCCATCGCCTCGTGCGTCGGCCCTTCGAGCGGCTCGGCCGCGCGGCCGAACTCCTCGAAGGCGAAGGCGCCGGTGGTCCACAGTTCGGGCAGGACGACGAGGTCGGCCCCGCTCTGCTCCCGCACCAGCGCGGCCGCGCGCAGGCGCCGGGAGTCGACCGGTTCGTCCTCGTCCACAGCGATCTGGATCAGCGAGGCGCGCACACTACCACCGTCCTGGCATTCGAGTCGTCCACACGGGCCTACGATCGTCACACGAAAGCACTGCCGGGGTGCCTTTCAGCAGCGTAACTTGGGGGTGCCCCCAGTTCGAGCGAAGCCGAGAACCTGGGAGCCTTCCGAAGACACCCGCCGAAGTGCAGCCGCCCACTGGCCATGCCGCCACAACCTGCCCGTGTACCGACCGCCGAGGGGTCCCGTTCCGTGAGTCTGCATCCCACCCTCCAGCCCTACGCCGACGCCTGGACCCACTCCGTCGAAGCGATATCCGAGATGGTGCAGCCGCTCGTCGAGGGCGAGTGGAACCGGCGGACACCCTGCCCCGGCTGGTCGGTGCGGGACATCGTGTCCCATGTCATCGGCCTGGACTGCGAGATGCTCGGCGACCCGCGCCCCATCCACTCCCTGCCGCGCGACCTCTTCCACGTCACCACCGAGCACCAGCGCTACATGGAGATGCAGGTCGACGTCCGCCGCCACCACACGGCGCCGGAGATGACGGCCGAGCTGGAGTACACGGTCATCCGCCGCAACCGCCAGCTGCGCAACGAGGCCCGGGACCCCGGCACGAAGGTGCGCGGCCCGCTGGGCAAGGACATCACCCTGGAACAGGCCTACCGCGCCCGCGCGTTCGACGTGTGGGTGCACGAGCAGGACCTGCGCACGGCCCTCGGCCGCCCCGGCAACCTGGACTCGCCGGGCGCCTACGTCACCCGGGACGTCCTGCTGGAGGCGCTGCCCAAGGTCGTGGCGCACGACGCGGACGCCCCGCGCAGCTCGGCGATCGTGTTCGACGTGCACGGCCCGGTCGAGTTCCTGCGCACGGTCCGCGTCGACATCCAGGGCCGGGGCACGGTGGAGACCGCCCCCGCCCTCGGCCCGGCGGCCACCCTCAGCCTCGACTGGGAGACCTACGTCCGTCTGGCCTGCGGCCGGGTGAGCCCCGAGGCGGTGGCGGACCGGGTGAAGACGGAGGGCGACCAGGACCTCGCGGCGGCCATCCTGCGGCACTTCGCGGTGACGCCGTGACGGCACCCGGCCGCCCCCTGGGGCCGAGGACGGGCGGGCGCGCGGGGGCACCCGTGGCTCACGCCGCGGGCACGTGCACCGTCTCCACCCGGCTGGCGACCAGCCGCTCCCGCTCCCGCCGCGCCGCCCGCCCGCGCAGCCGCAGGATCTGACCGACCCCGAGCGCCTGGAGCACGAACACCGCGCTGAACGCCACGGTGTAGTCGTCCCCCGTCGCGTCCAGCAGCACGCCGATCGCGAAGAGCGTCGTCATGGAGGCGACGAAGCCACCCATGTTGGTGATGCCGGACGCCGTGCCCTGTCGCTCGGGCGGGTTGGCCGGCCGGGCGAAGTCGAAGCCGAGCATCGACGCCGGTCCGCACGCGCCGAGCACCGCGCACAGCACCAGCAGCAGCCACATCGGGGCGTGCTCCCCGGGGTAGGCCAGGGTCGCCGCCCACAGCAGCGCGGTGGCGGCCACCGTGCCCAGTGCCAGCGGCAGCCGCGCCGCGTGGTGCCGGGCGACGATCTGGCCGTAGACCAGGCCGATCACCATGTTGGACAGCACGACGAGGGTGAGCAGTTCGCCGGCCGTGGCGCGGCTGAGGCCCTGCGCCTCGACCAGGAACGGCAGGCCCCACAGCAGCAGGAACACCATCGCCGGGAACTGGGTGGTGAAGTGCACCCACAGGCCCAGGCGGGTGCCCGGCTCCCGCCAGGACGCGGCGATCTGCCCGCGGACGTAGGCCCCGCCGCGGTGCGGGGACGGCGCCGGCTCCTGCCCTTCCGCGTGGTCCTTCAGGAACAGCAGGGTGAGCACGAGGACGACCGCGCCCGCCAGCGCGCTGCCCGCGAACGCCGGGGTCCAGCCGATGCCGTGCAGCAGCCGGGACAGGACCAGCGTGGAGACCAGGTTGCCCGCCATCCCGACCAGGCCCGCGAGCTGCGCGACCAGCGGCCCGCGCCGGACCGGGAACCAGCGGGTGCCGAGCCGCAGCACGCTGATGAAGGTCATCGCGTCGCCGCAGCCCAGCAGCGCCCGGGAGGCGAGCGCGGTGCCGTACGAGGGCGAGAAGGCGAAGCCCAGCTGCCCGGCGGTGAAGAGCACCGCGCCGATGCTCAGCACCTTCTTGGTGCCGAGGTGGTCCACGAGCAGGCCGACGGGTATCTGCATGCCCGCGTAGACCAGCAGCTGGAGGATGGAGAACGTGGAGAGGGCGGAGGCGCCCACGTGGAAGCGGTCGGCCGCGTCGAGGCCGGCCACCCCCAGCGACGTACGGAAGATGACGGCGACGAAGTAGACGGCCACGCCTATGGACCACACGGCGACGGCCCGGCGCCCGCCCGGCGGATCGCCCGGAAGGGTGGCGCCGCGTTCCGGCAGGCTCATCGGACCTCACCCCGGGCCAGGTGCGAGAACCAGCCCACGTGCCGGTGCACGATCCCGACGGCCGCCTCCGCGTCGCCGGCGCGCAGCGCGTCCAGGATCTCCTCGTGCTCGGCGAGCGTCTTGGCGATCCGGTCGGGGTGGGAGTGCATGACGGCGACTCCCATCCGCAGCTGTCGGTCGCGCAGCTGGTCGTAGAGCCGGGAGAGGATCTCGTTGCCGCCGCTGCGCACGATCTCGGCGTGGAAGCAGCGGTCGGTGACCGCGGCGGCGGCCAGGTCGCCGGCCGCGGCCTGCGCCTTCTGCTGCTCCAGCAGCTCCGCCAGCCGCTCCAGCAGGCCCGGCGGAGCGGGTACGGCCTTGCGGGCCGCGTGCTCCTCGACCAGCAGCCGGGTCTCCACCACGTCGGCGATCTCCTGTGCGGAGACCGGCAGGACCAGGGCGCCCTTCTTCGGGTAGAGCCGGATGAGGCCCTCGGCCTCCAGCCGCAGCAGGGCCTCCCGGACGGGGGTGCGCGAGACGCCGACGGCCTCGGCCAGCTCACCCTCGGTGAGGAGGGTGCCGCCCTCGTAGCGGCGGCCGAGCACACCCTGCTTGACGTGGGTGTACACGCGGTCGGCGGCGGGTGGCGGCTTGAGGGACTGCGGGGCGGACTGCTCGACGGCCGTGTTCATGCCGACAGCATAGATACAACACGTACGCAAGAGCGGGACCGTCCACCATGCGGACGTGACGCACGTCTCTCGCAGCGACCGCACAACCTTCTGTGCTACTTACGTGTCACACCTATGCGGCCCCCTTTCGCTTGCCACCTCAACTCGGCCGCATTCCAAGGGCATTCAAGACATTCGAGGTCATCACTTTGAATACCGGCATCAAGGGCATCCGCCTCCGCAGAGCAACCGCCGTCGCCATCACGTCCGGCGCGCTGCTCGCGACCGGTGCCCTCACCGCAGCGCCCGCGCAGGCCGTCACCACGCCGTCGATCGTGGCCAAGGGCGGGTTCGTGATGAACAACGCCAACGCCAAGACGCTGTACACGAAGGCGGCGGACACCAAGCGCTCCACCGGCTCCACCACCAAGATCATGACCGCCAAGGTCGTGCTCGCCCAGCCGAACCTGAACCTCGACGCCAAGGTCACGATCCAGAAGGCGTACAGCGACTACGTCGTCAAGAACAACGCCTCCCAGGCCCACCTGATCGTCGGCGACAAGGTGACCGTGCGTCAGCTGCTGTACGGCCTGATGCTGCCGTCCGGCTGCGACGCCGCCTACGCCCTCGCCGACAAGTTCGGCTCCGGCTCCACGCGGGCCGCGCGGGTGAAGTCCTTCATCGGCAAGATGAACACCGCCGCCAAGAACCTGGGCCTGAAGAACACCCACTTCGACTCGTTCGACGGCATCGGCAACGGCTCCAACTACTCGACGCCGCGCGACCTGACGCAGATCGCCAGCAGCGCGATGAAGAGCTCCACGTTCCGCACGATCGTCAAGACCAAGTCGTACACCGCGAAGACGGTCACCAAGACCGGCAGCACCCGCACGATGAACCCGTGGAAGAACACCAACGGGCTCCTCAGCAGCTACAGCGGCACCATCGGCGTGAAGACCGGCTCCGGCCCGGAGGCCAAGTACTGCCTGGTCTTCGCCGCGACCCGGAACGGCAAGACCGTCATCGGCACCGTCCTCGCCTCCTCCTCCATCACCCAGCGCGAGACGGACGCCAAGAAGCTGCTCAACTACGGCTTCGCCAAGGTCGGCTGACACTCCTTCCGGCCGCAGGGCCCGACGCGCACGGCGTCGGGCCCTTTCTGCTGCGCGCAGTGCCAGGATGACATGCATGGTGCTAGCCTCATTAGCACCATGTTGCTGCGTCTGGACACGACCGACACCCGTCCCCTGCACGAGCAGGTCGCCGCGGCGATCCGGCGGGCCATCGCCGAGGGCGAGTGCGGAGCCGGTGACCGGCTGCCCTCGGCCCGCGATCTGTCCACGGCCCTCGACATCAACGTCAACACCGTCCTGCGCGGCCTGCGCGAGCTGCGGGACGAGGGCCTGCTGGAATTCCGCCGGGGCCGGGGCATCACGGTCGCCGAGGGCGCGGACCGGCGCTCCGGGCTCCAGATCCGGGTGCGGGAACTGTGGGCGGAGGCGTCCCGGCTGGGCTACAGCCGGAGCGATCTCATCGACATGATCCGGGGGCTGACGTGACGGGTGCGACCGGCATGGCGGGAAAGGGCAAGGGGCGCGCGTCCCGGGGCCGTACGGCGCGCTGGTGGCCCATCGGCTCGGCAGCGGCCGTCACGGCCGTGCTCGCCGGCCTGCCCTGGGCCGTGCGTGGCCGGCTCCCCGGCCGCCTGGCGACCCACTGGGGCGGCGGCGCCCCCGACGGCTCGATGCCCCTGTGGGAGGCGTCCCTCTTCCCGGCGGGCGTCTGGCTCGTGATCACGCTCGCGGTGAGCGTGCGATGGCGCCGCTCCTGGCCGGCTGTACGGCCCTGGCGGGCGCTGACACTGGCGCCCACGGCGACGCTGCTCGTCGGCGCGCAGGTCTGCGTGGTCCGCGCCAACCTGGACCGCGCGGACTGGCACGAGGCCCGTCTGCCGGCCCTCTCCGTGGTGGTGTGCCTGGCCACGGCAGCGGTCGTCGGCGCGCTGACCTGGCGGTTCACCACCCGGCCGACCGCACCGCCGGCCACCGCGGCCCCCGGCCTGAAGCTGTCCGAGAGCGAGCGGCTGGTGTGGTTCTCCCGCGTGGCCAACCCCTGGCTGCAACTGCTGGCGGCGGTGGCGGGCCTGATCGCCGCCGGCTCGCTGGTGGCGCTGGCCGTCGGCCCGGCGGACCCCGCCGGACTGTGGCCGGCGTGCGCGGGCTGCGCCGTGGTCTCCCTCGCCGGCGCGGCGTTCTCCTCGGTCCAGGCGAAGGTGTCGGAAGCGGGCCTGGAGGTGTCGTTCGGCCCGCTCGGCTGGCCCGCCCGCCGGTGGGCCCCGGCGGCCATCGAGTCCGCCCGCGCCGAGCGACGGCTCCCGTCCCAGGTCGGTGGCTGGGGCTACCGCCTCAGCGGCCTCGGTACGACGGTCATGCTCCGCGCCGGCGACTGCCTGGTCGTACGCCCCCGGGGCCGCCGTACGGACTTCGCGGTGAGCGTGGACGACGCCGAACGGGGCGCGGCCTTGCTCAACGCCCTGCGGCCCGCGTCCGGGCCGGGTACCCCGTGAGGGAAGGGCGGTCGCAAGCGGATGCTGCGGCCGCCCCCTCCAGGTCTCCGGCGTCACCGTCCCAAAGGGCGCTCAGGCCCAGGTGATCAGCCGCTTCGGCTGCTCCAGGATCGCCGCGACGTCCGCGAGCACCTTGGATCCCAGCTCGCCGTCCACCAGGCGGTGGTCGAAGCTCAGGGCCAGGGTGGTGACCTGACGCGGCTTCACCTTGCCCTTGTGGACCCACGGCTGGAGCTTGATCGCACCGACCGCGAGGATCGCCGACTCGCCCGGGTTGAGGATCGGGGTGCCCGTGTCGACGCCGAAGACGCCGACGTTGGTGATGGTCACCGTGCCGCCCTGCATCGCCGCGGGGGAGGTCTTGCCCTCGCGGGCCGTGGAGACCAGCTCGCCCAGCGCCTGCGCCAGCTGCGGGAGCGTCTTGTCCTGCGCGTCCTTGATGTTCGGGACGATCAGGCCGCGCGGGGTGGCCGCCGCGATGCCCAGGTTGACGTAGTGCTTGCGCACGATCTCCTGGTTCGCCTCGTCCCAGGACGCGTTGATGTCCGGGTTGCGCTTGATGGCCACCAGCAGGGCCTTGGCGATCAGCAGGAGCGGGTTGACCCGCAGGCCCTGCATCTCCTTGTCCTGCTTCAGCTCCTCGACCAGCTTCATCGTGCGGGTCACGTCCACCGTCACGAACTCGGTGACGTGCGGCGCGGTGAACGCCGAGCCGACCATCGCCTGCGCGGTGGCCTTGCGGACGCCCTTGACCGGGATGCGGGTCTCGCGCGCGGTGTCGTACGACGCCACGGGCGCCGGGGCCGCGGGAGCGGCGGGCGCCGCCGTGACCGGGGCGGCCGGCTCGGCCGTCCGGGGCGCGGCCGCCGCGTGGACGTCGTCACGCGTGATGATGCCGTCCGGGCCGGACGGGGTGATCGCGGCCAGGTCGACGCCCAGGTCCTTGGCCAGCTTGCGCACCGGCGGCTTGGCCAGCGGGCGGGACTTCTCGGAGAGCGCGCCGCCGTGGCCGTTCAGCTCCGCCTGGACCGCCTGGGCCGGCGCCGGAACGGTGACCTCGGGGCCCTTGCGCGGGCGGCGCCTGGTGGAGGAGGTCGCCACGCCGTACCCGACGAGGACCGGCTGGCGGCCCTCCGGCTTCGGCTCGTCCTCGGCCGGGGCCGGGGCCGGGGCCGGGGCCGGTGCCGCCGCGGGCTGCTCGGCGGGGGACTGCGGCGCGGCACCGCCGGCCCCGGCCACCGCCACCGCGATGATGGGCGTGCCCACGTCCACCGTGGTGCCCTCGGGGAAGTGCAGTTCGCGCACCACGCCGTCGTAGGGGATGGGCAGTTCGACGGCCGCCTTCGCCGTCTCCACCTCGCAGACCACCTGGCCGTCCGTCACCGTGTCGCCCGGCTTGACGTACCACTTGAGGATCTCGGCCTCGGTGAGTCCCTCGCCCACGTCGGGCATCTTGAACTCGCGTACGGACGCTTCCGTCATCGTCGTCACGACCCTCTCCTCAGTACGCCAGCGAGCGGTCGACGGCGTCGAGCACACGGTCCAGGTCCGGCAGGTACTCCTCCTCCAGGCGCGCCGGCGGGTACGGGGCGTGGTAGCCGCCGACCCGCAGGACCGGTGCCTCCAGGTGGTAGAAGCAGCGCTCGGTGATCCGGGCGGCGATCTCCGCGCCGGAGCCGAAGAACACCGGCGCCTCGTGCACCACGACCAGGCGGCGGGTCTTCTCCACCGAGGCCTGGACGGAGTCGAAGTCGAGGGGGCTGACCGAGCGCAGGTCCAGGACCTCCAGGGACTTGCCCTCCTCGGCCGCCGCGGCCGCCGCCTCCTGGCACAGCTTCACCATGGGGCCGTAGGCCGCCAGGGTCAGGTCGGTGCCCTCGCGGACCACGCGCGCCTTGTGCAGCGGGGCGGGGATCGCCTCGGGGTCGACCTCGGCCTTGTCCCAGTAGCGCCGCTTGGGCTCGAAGTAGATCACCGGGTCGTCGCTCTGGATGGCCTGCTGCATCATCCAGTACGCGTCCGACGCGTGGGACGGGGAGACGACCTTCAGGCCCGCCACGTGCGCGAACAGCGCTTCCGGGGACTCCGAGTGGTGCTCGACCGCGCCGATGCCGCCGCCGTAGGGGATGCGGACGACGACCGGCAGCTTGACCTTGCCCAGCGAGCGGGCGTGCATCTTGGCGAGCTGGGTCACGATCTGGTCGTAGGCCGGGAAGACGAAGCCGTCGAACTGGATCTCCACCACCGGGCGGTAGCCGCGCAGGGCCAGGCCGATCGCGGTGCCGACGATGCCGGACTCGGCGAGCGGGGTGTCGATGACCCGGCTCTCGCCGAAGTCCTTCTGCAGTCCGTCCGTCACCCGGAAGACGCCGCCGAGCTTGCCGACGTCCTCGCCCATGATCAGGACCTTGGGGTCGGTCTCCAGGGCACGGCGCAGCGACTCGTTGATGGCCTTGGCCATCGCCATCTTCTCGGCCATCTCAGTGACCCCCTTCATCGGCGAACGACGCCTGGTAGGCGGCGAACTGGGCGCGCTCCTCGTCGACGAGCGCGTGCCCGTCCGCGTACGCGTTCTCGAAGATGGCGAAGCGGTCCGGGTCGGGCATGGCGCGGACCGCTTCGCGCACTCGTTTGCCCAACGCCTCGGACTCGCTCTCGAGTTCCGCGAAGAATCCCTCGTCCGCGTGGTGTGAGGTCTCCAGGTACCGGCGCAGGCGCAGGATCGGGTCCTTCGCCTCCCAGGCCAGCCGCTCCTCGTCGCCCCGGTAGCGGGTGGGGTCGTCGGAGGTGGTGTGGGCGCCCATGCGGTAGGTGAACGCCTCCACCAGGGTGGGGCCCTCGCCGTTGCGGGCGCGCTCCAGCGCCCACTTGGTGACCGCGAGACAGGCCAGCACGTCGTTGCCGTCGACCCGGACGCCCGGGAAGCCGTAGCCCTGGGCGCGCTGGTAGAGCGGGACGCGGGTCTGCTTCTCGGTGGGTTCGGAGATCGCCCACTGGTTGTTCTGGCAGAAGAACACCACGGGGGCGTTGTAGACGGCGGAGAAGGTGAACGATTCGGCGACGTCGCCCTGGCTGGAGGCGCCGTCGCCGAAGTAGGCGATGACCGCCGAGTCCGCGCCGTCCTTGGCGACGCCCATCGCGTAGCCGGTGGCGTGCAGCGTCTGCGAGCCGATGACGATCGTGTACAGGTGGAAGTTGTTGCTGTTCGGGTCCCAGCCGCCGTTGTTCACACCGCGGAACATGCCGAGCAGGTTGGTCGGGTCGACGCCGCGGCACCAGGCGACACCGTGCTCCCGGTAGGTCGGGAAGACGTAGTCGTCCTCGCGGGTGGCCCGGCCGGAGCCGATCTGGGCGGCCTCCTGGCCCAGCAGGGAGGCCCACAGGCCCAGTTCGCCCTGGCGCTGCAGGGCGGTGGCCTCCGCGTCGAAGCGGCGGGTGAGCACCATGTCGCGGTACAGGCCGCGCAGCTCTTCGGGGGTGATGCCGGCGACGTAGGGGTCGTACTCGGCGTTCTTGACCCGCTTGCCCTCCGGCGTCAGCAGCTGGACGAGCTCCGGCTCGGTGCCCTTCCCGGCGGTGCTGCGGGTGGCGCGCTTGGTGCCGGTGGTCCCGGTCGCGGCCCGGGTGGTACCGGTCTTGCCGCCGGCGGTGCCGGCCTTGCCTGCGGCGGTGCGTCGCGGCTTGCGCGCGGCACTGCTCTCCACGGTCACGTGTGCTCCTCCGTCGTTCCGGCCCCCGGGGTTGCCGGTAGGCCAGTGCGGCTCACCTGTTTCGACCACCGGGACACGGGGTGGGTGCCACTCGGCCGGGAACAGGCGTGACAGGTGCCCCGGCGAGCGCCCTGCAACCATCACGTTACCCAGTGCCCCACATTTCTGTGAAACCCCGTTTGACCTGCGATTTTGCTTGGACTTCCAAGTAAATCGAGGTGGTGCGGAAGCGCGCTGGTCACAGCCTTGCGGCAGTCCGGAGCACCCGCACGTTATCCCGCGCACCCAGGTCACGGGAAGAGTTTCATGTGAGACCGGCCTCGCACACGAAGACGGAAAAGTCGCGCTTTATCTACTGCATACGGATGACGTCGGGGGCCGCGGACGGGTGAGTCGGGGGTGAGGGGCCTCGCCGCGGCCCACACGGAAACGGAAAAGCCCGACTCGTGACCGAAAGCGACCATCAGCGACTGCCTGTGACAAGCCCCAGCTCACAGGGTCCGCGCGTGCCCTAGCATCTGGCGCGTGCCGCGCTCATGTGTACCACCCCCCGTACCCCACGCACTCCCCCTGGGCGCCCTGCTCCGCCTGTACGCCGCGGGTACCGCCCTCACCTGTGAGCCGGTCGACCAGGGCCTGCTCAACCGCGGCTACCGGCTGTGCACCACGCGCGGCCGATACTTCCTCAAGCACCACTTCGACCCGGACACCGCCGACCCGGCCGCCATCGAACGCCGGCACCGGGCCACCCGGCGCCTCGCCGACCTCGGCGTCCCGGTCGCCGTACCGCTCGCGCACCGCGAGGGCCGCACGGTCGCCGTCGTCGGCGGCCACGCCTACGCCCTGCACCCCTGGATCGACGGCAGGCACCGGCACGGCGGCCAGCTCACCCGCGGCGAGAGCGCGCGTCTGGGGGCGCTCCTGGGCGCCGTGCACGCCTGTCTGGAGCGCGTGATGCCCCCCAAGGGGCGCACGCGCCCGGCGACGAGCCCGCACCCGGTCAGGAGCGCGGACCCGGCCGCCACCTTCGCCCTCATCGACCACCTGCTCGCCCACGTCCGCCGGCACCGCCCCGCCGACGCCTTCGACGAACTCGCCCGGCACCGGCTGCTGGAACGCCGCGCGCTGCTGGAGCAGCACGCGGACCGGCGCCCCCCGCGCGGCGGTTCGGTGGGCTGGGTGCACGGCGACTTCCACCCGTTCAACCTGCTCTACAAGGACGACGCCCCGGCCGCCATCGTGGACTGGGACCGGCTCGGTGTACAGCCGCGCGCGGAGGAGGCCGTACGCGCCGCCGCGATCTTCTTCGTGGCGCCCGGCGGGACCCTGGACCTGCCGAAGGTACGGGGCTACGCGCGCGCGTACCGGCGCGCGGCCGGCGCCACGCCCTCGGAACTGGCCGCGGCCGTGCACCGGGTGTGGTGGGAGCGGCTGAACGACTTCTGGATGCTGCGCTGGCACTACGAGCGCGGCGACACGCGCGCGGACACGCAGTTCCCGGCCGCGTCCGCCCTCGCGGTGTGGTGGACCCGCGAGTACGACGCGGTGTGCGACGCGTTCGTGCAATAGCCGCCCGGCCGCGTGTCCCGGACGGACGTCAAGGCCTGTGCGGGCGGCGTCACCTCAGGGGGACGCCGTCCCGGCCTCCGTGGGTGTGCTTCAACCGGTGGTGGCTCCGGTGCTGCCGTCCGTCGTCGTGCCGCCCGTGTCCGTGCCGCCGGCGTCACCGGTGCCCGCGTCCGTGCCACCGGCGTCACCGGTGCCCGCGGCCGTACCGCCGGTGTCGCCGGTGCCCGCGTCCGTGCCGCCGTTCGTCGGGTTCGTGGGCTGGGACTGCGAGGTCTGCGGCTGCGACGGCTCGGTGCTCGGGGTGGAACTGGCCGTCCTCGACGGGGTGTACGACGGCGTGGTCGCCGGCGGCCAGCCGGAGCCGGTGCCCGTGCCGGAGCCGTTGTTCGTCTCGGTCTGCGAGGGCTGGTCGGTCTTGTCGTCGGACGGGGTCGGGGTGGGCGACTCGTGCTTCGTGCTCCTGGAGTGCGTCTTGGTCGGCTGGACGTCGGTGTCGTTGCCGCCGCTGCCGCCGCCCGCGCCCTTCACCGCCAGCGCCACGCCCGCCGCGATCGCGATGACCGCGAACACGGCGAGGAGCCACAGCTTGCCGCGTCCGCCGCCCTTGTTGCCGTGCCCCTCGAAGCCGCCGTCGTCGCCGCTGCCGTAGCCCGCGGGCAGGATCGGCTGCGGGATCTGCGTGGTGCCCGAGGCGTCCGCCGGGTGCGGCATGACGGTCGTCCCTGCGAAGCCGCCCGCCGGGGTCTGCCGGCCGTCGTGCGTCTCCACCGGGCCGGTGTTCCAGGTGCCCGTGTGGCCGCCCTGGTCGTAGAGCATCTGCAGGCCGTACTGGACGAGCCCGCGCATCTCCTCGGCCGTCTGGAACCGGTCGTCGGGCTCCTTGGCGAGCGAGCGCATGACCAGGCCGTCCAGCTCCGGCGGGCAGGTCCCCTCGGAGACCTGCGACGGCGGCACCGGCATGTCCTGGACGTGCTGGTAGACCACCGACAGCGGGGTCTCGCCGGTGAACGGGGGCCGCAGCGCGAGCAGTTCGTACAGCAGGCAGCCGGTGGCGTACAGGTCGGAGCGGTGGTCGACGGCCTTGCCGAGCGCCTGCTCCGGGGACAGGTACTGCGGGGTGCCCATGACCATGCCGGTCTGCGTCATCGTCGTCGACGCGCCGTGCAGGGCGCGGGCGATGCCGAAGTCCATCACCTTGACGGCACCGCTGTGGGTGATGATGACGTTCGCCGGCTTGATGTCACGGTGGACGATGCCGTGCTGGTGCGAGTAGGCGAGCGCCTCCAGCACCCCGGAGACGATGATCAGGGCCTGCTCGGGGCCCGGCGCCTCCGCGTTCATCAGCAGGTCGCGGATGGTGCGGCCCTCGACCAGCTCCATGACGATGTACGGCACGGACTGACCGCCCACCGTGTCCTCGCCGGAGTCGTACACGGCGACGATCGCGTGGTGGTTGAGGCCGGCGACGGACTGTGCCTCGCGGGTGAAACGGGCCTTGGAGACCGGGTCCTCGGCCAGGTCCGCGCGGAGCAGTTTCACCGCGACCGTCCGGCCCAGGCGGACGTCCTCGGCCGCGAACACCTCGGCCATGCCGCCCCGGCCCAGCCGGTGCGTGAGCCGGTAGCGGCCGTCGCCGACGAGCCCGCCGTTGCCCCACATCTCCGGCGCGTCCGACATGCCGCCGCCAGTCGCCTCGGGGTCGGACGGGCCCTGAGAGCGCTGCGTCTGTGCCATCAGTCCTCGCCGTCGTTTCTGCCCGCGGTGCGCGCGGTGTTGTTACGGTCTCCGTCCGCCACGCTACAGCCTCCGCGGGGACCACCGGTTCGGAACGGCAACCGAGACCGGCCCGGGACGGACCGGTCATGAAACCTCTAGCACGCGCTGTCGTGCAAATTCTGTGAGCCGGCCGTCCACCCCCTGTAACGCTTGCGCGACGCTTCTTGCGCGTACGGTCACGGAACGGGCACCGCGCTTGACGTGTCCGGGCCCTCGGGCAGACTTGGCCGGGAATGACACATTCGATCAAGGCCTGTCCGCCGGCTGACGGCGCCGCACGGCCGGTGGGGGACGCGGAGAGATGAGCCAGGACGGCGCACACGGCCGGTACACGGGGCAGGCGCTGGCCGGGGGCCGTTACCAGCTGCGCGACGTGCTGGGCGAGGGCGGCATGGCCTCCGTGCACCTCGCGTACGACGCCGTGCTGGACCGCCAGGTCGCCATCAAGACGCTGCACACCGAACTCGGCCGGGAACAGGCCTTCCGGGAGCGCTTCCGCCGCGAGGCCCAGGCAGTGGCCAAGCTCACGCACACCAACATCGTCTCGGTCTTCGACACGGGCGAGGACGAGTTGAACGGCATGGCGACGCCGTACATCGTCATGGAGTACGTCGAGGGCCGGCCGCTGGGCTCCGTGCTGGAGGAGGACATCCGGCAGTACGGCGCGATGCCCGCGGACAAGGCCCTGAAGATCACCGCCGATGTGCTCGCGGCCCTGGAGATCAGCCACGAGAAGGGGCTGGTCCACCGCGACATCAAGCCCGGCAACGTGATGGTGACCCGGCGGGGCGTGGTCAAGGTCATGGACTTCGGCATCGCCCGCGCCATGCAGTCCGGTGTCACCTCGATGACCCAGACCGGCATGGTCGTCGGCACCCCGCAGTACCTCTCGCCCGAGCAGGCCCTCGGCCGCGGCGTGGACGCCCGCTCCGACCTGTACTCGGTCGGCATCATGCTGTTCCAGCTGGTCACCGGGCGGCTGCCGTTCGACGCGGACTCGCCGCTGGCCATCGCGTACGCGCATGTGCAGGAGGAGCCGGTGGCGCCCTCCTCGGTCAACCGCGCGCTGCCGCCCGCCGTGGACGCCCTGGTCGCCCGCGCGCTGAAGAAGAACCCGAACGAGCGCTTCCCGACCGCCGAGTCCATGCGCGACGAGTGCCTGCGGATCGCGGCCTCCTTCCAGGCGGCCCCGCCGAGCATCGTGCCGGGCGCCGGTCCCGCGCAGAGCGGCTCGGGCGTCGCCTCCGCGGTGTTCCCGCCGGTCGACCGGACGGCCCCGGCACCGCACGGGCAGGTACAGACGCCGTACCAGCCGGCCCCGGCACCGAACCCGTACGGCCACCCGACGCCCACCCCGGGCTACGGCTATCCGCAGCAGGGCGGCTACCCGGCGTCCCCCGCGGGCTACGGCCCGCAGGGCGCCGCCCCGACCCCGCCGGCGTACACGATGGCGCCGCACCAGGCCGGCCGGCCCGGCGGCGGCCGGAACCGGCGGCCGGTGGTCATCGGTTCGGTCGCCGTGGCGGCCGTCGTGGCCGTCGGCCTGGTCGTCGCCCTCACGCTGAAGCACACCGGCGACGACACGGGGGCCGGCAGCGGCGGCTCGAGCGCCTCCGCGTCCGCGTCCCACCGGGCGGGCTACCGCGGCCCGGACACCACCCGGCGGATCGACCCGGCCAAGTGCACCGATCCGCAGGAGTCCTACAGCGACCCGGACAAGATCCAGCTGCCCGACTTCCGGTACAAGGACATCGGCTCCGTGAAGAAGTGCCTCCAGGCCGCGGGCTGGAAGTGGGACATCAAGCACGAGGACGACAACACCTGGGGTGAGGGCACCGTCCTCGACCAGTTCCCCGCGCAGGGCACCGACGTCGACCAGAACGACGTGGGCAGCATCGAGCTGAGGGTGTCGACGGGCAACCCGCCGCAGTGAGCCGGCCCCCGGCGGGGTCCGGGGAACGGGTCGGGCCCGGCGGTCGTCCGCCGGGCCCTCGGTGTCTCCGGCCGAGTCGGGGGTTTACAGGTACGGTCCGCCCGAGCGGCCGCCGGTGTGCTGGTCGTCGCCGCCCTCGGAGCCGGTCACGCCCGGCGGGAGCGCGCGGCGCATCTGCTCCAACTGGGCCCTCGCGGCCATCTGCTGGGCGAACAGCGTCGTCTGGATCCCGTGGAAGAGACCCTCCAGCCAGCCCACCAACTGTGCCTGCGCGATCCGCAGTTCCGCGTCGCTCGGGGTGACGTCGTCGGTGAACGGCAAGGACAGCCGTTCCAGTTCCTCGACCAGCTCGGGGGCCAGCCCGTCCTCCAGCTCCTTCACCGAGCTGGCGTGGATCTCCCTGAGCCGTACCCGGCTGGCCTCGTCGAGGGGAGCCGCCCGCACCTCCTCCAGGAGCTGCTTGATCATGCTGCCGATCCGCATGACCTTGGCCGGCTGTTCCACCTGCTCCGTCACCGGGGTCTCACGCGAGTCCTCGTGCCCGTCACCCCCGCCGAGCGCCATCCCGTCCTGACCCACGACAAGGATCTGGGGGTTTCCCGGCGACCGTTCGTTCCTCGGCATCTCCATGCCGCCATTCTCTCGCACGCCACCACCTCATCACCGTGGTGCCCCCCTGAGGGGCTGATCCACCGTTTAGACCCGACGGCCCAATCCGGAATGCCTTCTTCGTCGCATGATGTGAGGCTTGTTCCCGTCGGTTTTCCATCGGTCACGGCACCTGGGCCCCGGGAGGTCACCGACGTGACTGCACACCCACGACTCACGCTGCGCTGTCTGCGGCTGCTGATCGTCCTCACGGCGACGGCGCTGCCGGCGCACGGCACCGCCGTCGCCCACGGCGGCGCGCCCCTCCTCGCCGCCAGGCCGGACACCGCCCGCCCGTCCGCCACCGGACACCGGGAGCAGGCCGGCACAGGCGGCACACGGCAGGGAACCAGCAAGGGCGCGGCCCCCGAGCACGCGCATGCCCTGACGGACGTCCCGGAGCACGCCAGCGCCGGGCACACGGCTCCGGGGCACGCCGCCCGGGACCGCGGGCGCCCGGACCAGGGCCCCCCGCCGGAGGCGTCCCCGCGGGAAACGTCCTCGGAGGAGTCGGAGGAATCGGAGGAGGAGTCGTCCGACGAGGCGTCGTCCGACGAGGCGTCCCCGGACAGGACGGCGTCGGCGAACGCGTCCACCGCCGTGCCGATGCCGTCCGACTCCGCCTCGGCGTCGGTGCACCCCTATCGCCCCCTCGCCTCCGTGGAGCCGTCCAGGGCGGGCAGCCGGGCCGGTGAGGGGCGGATGCGGCCGGGGCGGCCGGACGGGCCCGAGATCGAGGACGAGGACGACGACCCCCCTCCCGCGACCCCTGCCGCCCAGCCGCAGGAGCCGGAGACCGCGGAGGTGCCGAGCGGCCCTCCGTCGCCCCTGGAGACCGGCCCGGACCCCACCGGTTCCCCGCGGGGGTCCGCCGCCGAGCAGGCGGCCCCCTCGGGCGAGGCCCCGACGGAGCCGGTCCTGCGCATCCTCCCGCTCGGCAGCGGCCTGGTCCTCATCGGCCTGGGCCTGGGGCTGGCGCTCCTCGGCCTGAGACTCCGCAAGAGCTGACGGCCAGGGGCGGCCGGGGACGGCCCGGGATCTCCCGGAACCGCCCCGGGCCCCTCCGCGCCGCCCCGCACCGCCTCCGCTACGGCGCGACCAGCAGCACCTTGCCGACGTGGCCGCTCGCCTCCACCAGCCGGTGCGCCTCGGCCGCCTCCGGCATCGGCAGCTCGCAGTCCACGACCGGGCCGACGTGCCCGCCGGCGAGCAACGGCCACACGTGCTCGCGTACGGCCGCGACGATGGCGGCCTTCTCCTCCAGCGGGCGGGCACGCAGCGAGGTCGCGCTGATCGCGGCCCGCTTGCTGAGCAGCGTGCCGATGTTCAGCTCGCCCTTCGCACCGCCCTGCATGCCGATGATCGCGAGGCGTCCGTTGACGGCGAGCGCCTGGACATTGCGGTCCAGGTACTTCGCGCCCATGTTGTCGAGGATGACGTCGGCGCCCGCGCCCTCGGTGGCCTGCTTGATCTCGGCGACGAAGTCCTGCTCGCGGTAGTTGATCAGCACGTCCGCGCCGAGTTCGGCGCACCGTTCGAGCTTCTCCTTCGTCCCGGCGGTCACCGCGACCTTGGCGCCGACGGCCTTGGCGAGCTGGATCGCCATGGTGCCGATGCCGCTGGAGCCGCCGTGCACCAGCAGCGTCTCGCCCGGACGCAGATGGGCGACCATGAACACGTTGGACCAGACCGTGCAGACGACCTCGGGCAGTGCGGCGGCGCGCTTGAGGTCCACGCCCTCGGGCGCGGGCAGCAGCTGCCCGGCCGGTACGGCGACCTTCTCGGCGTAGCCGCCGCCCGCGAGCAGCGCGCACACCTGGTCGCCGACGGCCCAGCCGGAGACGCCGGGACCGAGCGCGGCGATCGTGCCGGAGCACTCCAGGCCGGGGTAGGGGGAGGCGCCGGGCGGCGGGTTGTAGAAGCCCTGGCGCTGGAGGATGTCGGCACGGTTGACGGCGCTGGCCACCACCTCGACCAGCGCCTCGCCCTCGCCGGGCACCGGATCGGGGACCTCGTCCCACACCAGCGCCTCGGGACCACCAGGTTCGGGAATCGTGATCGCATGCATGCCGGTGACGCTACTCCCCCGGCGTCCGGTCATCCCGGTGGCAGGGGGCGGATGCCCGGGGTGACCCGGGTCTCCGGCGTGGCGCGGACGATGGTGATGAGCCGGTCCGTCAGCTGGAGCGTGCCGACGGACGGGTCGTCGTAGCCGAGCACCCGGTGTCCGCGGAGGACGCTCACCACCAGGTCGTCCGTCTCCCGCGGTGTCTTGCCGACCTCGCCGCGGACCACCGGCCGTTCGACGAGGTCGAGCCCGCTGCCCTGCTGGATCAGGTCCTCCATCACCATGCCGGCCGCGGGGCTGAGCACGGACAGTCCGAGCAGACGGCCGGCCGCGCCGGAGCTGGTGATGACGGCGTCGGCGCCGGACTGCTTGAGCAGCGGGGCGTTCTCCTCCTCGCGGACCGCGGCCACGATCTTCGCGGTGCGGTTGAGCTGGCGGGCGGTCAGCGTGACGAGGACGGAGGTGTCGTCGCGCTGCGGGGCGACGATGATCTGCCGGGCCTTGTGCACCTCGGCCCGTCGGAGCACGTCACTGCGGGTGGCGTCGCCTATGACACCCGCGTAGCCCTCGGCGGTGGCCGCGTCGATCGCCTTGGAGCTGGGGTCGACCACGACCACCTGTTCCTTCTTCAGCCCGGTCACGCAGACGGTCTGGATGGCCGACCGTCCCTTCGTGCCGAAACCGACGACGACGGTGTGGTCGCGCAAGGTGGACCTCCAGCGGTTCAGGCGCCATTCCTCACGGGTGCGTTCGGTGAGGACCTCCAGCGTGGTGCCGACCAGGATGATCAGGAACAGCACGCGCAGGGGCGTGATGACGAGGATGTTGGTCAGCCGGGCGCCGTCGCTGACCGGGGTGATGTCGCCGTAGCCGGTGGTGGAGAGGGTGACGGTCGCGTAGTAGAACGCGTCGAGCAGGTCGACGGGGCCGTCGGAGCTGTCGCGGTAGCCCTCGCGGTCGGCGTAGACGACCAGCGCGGTGGCGACCAGCACCACCAGGGCCATGACGAGCCGCTTGACGACCTGGCGGATGGGACGCTCCACCACTTTTCGCGGGAGCTTCACCCGATGGGTCACCAGATGTTCGCCCGCCTGGCGGGCGATGGCGTCATGGCCCGGAAGTTTCACGTGAAACACACCCCGATTCCGGCGGTCGCCCATGGCAGGTCCAGCAGCTCGGCCTCCTCGCCCTGCCGGGCCCCGCCCGGCGGTACGACGGCCAGCGCGTCGGCGGCGGCGACGCCCCGGAGCATGGCCGGACCGTTGTAGTGCAGCGGCATGGCATGGTCGCCGCGCAGCACCACGGGGATGAGCCGGGTGTCGTGCGGGTGCCCGTGCACCGCCTCCCTCAGCGGCAGCGTGTACGCCTCGGGGGCGGGGTGGGCGGCGAGGGTCCGCAGCAGCGGTTCGGCGAGGGTGAGCAGGCCGGAGACGGCCGCGAGGGGATTGCCGGGCAGGCCGACGAGGTGCTGGTGGTCCTTGGTGCGGGCCAGCAGCATGGGGTGGCCGGGGCGCACCTTGACGCCGTCGACGAGGAGTTCCGCGCCGAGGCGTTCCAGGACCGGGTGGACGTGGTCGACGGGTCCGGCCGCCGTGCCGCCCGTGGTGACGATCAGGTCGGCGGCGGAACGGGTGATCGCCTTCTGCAGTGCCTTGGCGTCGTCGCCGATCCGGCGTACGGCGATGACGTCCGCACCGAACGCGCGCAGCCAGGACGGCAGCATGGGGCCGAGGGCGTCCCGGATCAGCCCGTCGTGCGGCAGGCCCTCGGTGAGCAACTCGTCTCCCAGCACGAGGACTTCGGCCCGGGGACGGGGGACGACGGTGACCGTGTCGTAGCCGGCGGCCGCGGCGAGACCCAGGACGGCGGGGGTGACCAGAGTGCCGACGGGCAGCAACTGGTCGCCGTAGCGGCACTCCTGGCCGCGCGGGCGGATGTCCTGGCCGTGAAGCATCTCGCGCGTGGTGTGCAGGCGGCCCTGGGTGTCGATCCGGCCGTGCTCGGTGCGCAGGACGGCGGTGGTGTCCGCGGGGATGCGGGCTCCGGTGGCGATGCGGACCGCCTCGCCGTCGGTGAGGGGTTCGGGCTGCGCGTGCCCGGCGAGCACGCCCTCCTCGCGCACCTGCCAGGGTCCGGGGCCGGCGACCGCCCAGCCGTCCATTGCCGAGGTGTCGAAGGAGGGCAGATCGGTGAGCGCGTCCAGGGGCGCGGCCAGGGCCAGTCCCAGGGCGTCGCCGAGCGGCAGGGAGACGGGGACCCGGCGGGCTCGGGAACGCGCGGCACGCGCGGCGGCCTCCCGGGCCTGGGGCCAGGGCGTGGCCCGGTGCGGTTCCGCGGGCCGCGCGCCGGACGACCGGGCGGCCGGGGCGGACGCCTGGCCGGCGCCGTCGTCCGTGCTGTCGTCCCGGTGCTCCCTGTGGGCATCCCTCACGAGTGCCAGGGCCTCCTCGACGTCGAGGTCGTCGGTGTCTTCGGCGGACGCCTCGGCGCGGGTGCCGGGGGCGGTCATCCGGCGTCCGGGGCGCTCGGGCCCCCGCTCCTCGCGTCCGGGGTGCCCCCGCCGTTCTCTTCCTCCCAGCGCAGCGCCAGCGCGGCGGCCTTGCGCGCGGCCTCGGCGACGGCCTCGGGGCCGCCCTTGCCCTGGGCGGCGGCGTAACCGACGAGGAAGGTGGTCAGCGGGGCGGCGGGCCGGGCCACGCCGTGCGCGGCGTCCCGGGCCAGATCGAGCAGGACGCCGGTGTCGACGTCCAGCTCGATGCCCAACTCGTCCTTGACTGCGGAGATCCATTCATCCAACACAGACCCATGCTCCCTGATGCGTGCCCTGGCCGTCGCGATGTCGTCCCAGGTGTCGCAGTCGAAGGAGGCGCGCGGGTCCGTGACGCGGGTGAGGCGCAGGGCACCGGTCAGCCGGCGCAGGGGCAGTCCGCCGAGGCCGCCGTGCGCGGCGGCGAGAGCGGTCAGCTCACGGCGCAGGGCGGCGGTGCGGTAGGCGGCCACCAGCGGCTGGTCGCGTCCGTCGGCGTCGGTGAGCAGCGCGCCGTCGGCCCCGGTCTCCTGAAGGGAGCTCACCAGGCGCCGCAGCACCGGCTTTTCCAGAAAGGGCAGGTCGGCGGAGAGGACGACGGTGTGCCCGGCGGTGGTGAGCCGCAGGCCGGCCTCCAGCGCGGCGACCGGTCCGCCGCCGGGCGGCTCCTCGCGCGCCCAGCGCACCGGGCGTGCGGTGGGCCGGGGCGCGGCCACGACGACGGTCGTCCCGGCGTCCGCGCAGGCCGCGAGCACGCGGTCGAGCAGCGCGCGGCCACCGACCCGGAGCCCCGGCTTGTCGGCCCCGCCGAGCCGCCTGGCGGCACCGCCGGCCAGCACGACGGCGTCGTACGGCAGGGGGGTCCCGGGAGCGGGTGTCCCGGGAGCGGCGGGGGCGGTGTCGGTCACCCTCCGAGTATGTCCTGCCGGTTCCTCCTTCCGATCCCCTGTCTCACGGGAGGCCGTGGCTCACAGGGTGCGCAGCAGCACCGCCGGCTGTTCCACGCAGTCCGCCACGTACCGCAGGAAGCCGCCCGCCGTGCCGCCGTCGCACACCCGGTGGTCGAAGGTGAGCGAGAGCTGGACGACCTGGCGGACGGCCAGTTCACCCTCGTGCACCCACGGCTTGGGGACGATGCGGCCGACGCCGAGCATGGCCGCCTCAGGGTGGTTGATGATCGGGGTGGAGCCGTCGACGCCGAAGACGCCGTAGTTGTTCAGCGTGAAGGTCCCGCCGGTGAGTTCCCCGGGGGTCAGCGTCCCGGTGCGGGCCGCCTCGGTGAGCCGGGCGAACTCGGCGGTCAGCGACTCGGCGTCGCGCGCGTGGGCGTCCCGGACGACCGGCACGACCAGGCCGCGCTCCGTCTGCGCGGCGAACCCGAGGTGGACCTGGTCGAGCCGGACGACCTCGCGGGCCTCGGTGTCGACGAAGGAGTTCAGCTCGGGGAACCGGGCGAGGCCTACCGTGCAGATGCGGGCGAGCAGCGCGAGCAGGGAGATCTTCGGGCCTCCGGCCGCGTTCATCGCGGCGCGGGCGCGCATGAGTTCCGTCGCGTCGGCGTCGACCCAGCAGGTCGCGTCCGGGATCTCCCGGCGGCTGCGGGAGAGCTTGTCGGCGACGGCGCCGCGCACGCCCTTGAGCGGGATCCGGGTCCCGCCGCCCTGCGCGACGGGCGCCGCGGGGGCGCGTACGACCGGCTCCTCGGCCGTGCGGACCGGTGCCGCCGCGGCGCGCAGCGCGTTCTCGACGTCCGCGCGCAGGATGAGCCCCTCCGGCCCCGAGCCGGTCAGCCGCCGCAGGTCGACGCCGTTGTCGCGGGCGAGCTTGCGCACGAGGGGGGAGATCACGGGGACCGGGCCCTCGCTGGGAGCGGCGGTGGGGGTGGCCGGGGAGGCGGGAGTGGTGGTTGCGGAGACGGGTGCCTGCGCCACGGCCGGCGCGGCCTCGCGCGCGGGGGCGTGGGCGTCGGCCCGAACGGTCGCGCGCCGGGTGGCCCGCCCGTCGGCCGGGGCGCCGCTCGGCGCCGCCTGTCCGTTGCCGTCGGCCGCGCGCCGGACGCCCTGTCCGTCGACCGCGCCCGTGGTGGCCCGCACCCGGCGCCGGCGGGCCGCCGGGGCCTGGGTGCCGTAGCCGACCAGGACGTTGCCGGAGCCCTCCGGCTCCGGTTCCCGCTCGCCCACGGCCACCGTCAGCAGCGGGGCGCCGACGGGCAGTTCGGTGCCTTCCTCGCCGAAGCGGGCGGTGACCACGCCGCCGTACGGGCAGGGCACCTCGACCATCGCCTTGGCCGTCTCGACCTCGACCACCGGCTGGTCCACGGCGACCACGTCACCGACCTGGACCAGCCAGCGGACGATCTCCGCCTCGGTGAGCCCTTCGCCGAGGTCGGGCAGCTTGAACTCCAGCACCTGAGCCATCAGCCCTCGGCCTCCCACTGCAGCCGGGCCACGGCGTCCAGGATGCGGTCGACGCCGGGCAGGTGGTGCCGCTCCAGCATGGGCGGCGGGTACGGGATGTCGAACCCGGCCACGCGCAGCACCGGCGCCTCCAGGTGGTGGAAGCAGCGCTCGGTGACACGGGCCGCGATCTCGCCGCCCGGCCCGCCGAACCCGGTGGACTCGTGGACGACGACGGCGCGGCCGGTGCGCCGGACGGACGCGCAGACCGTCTCGTCGTCGAACGGCACCAGGGAGCGCAGGTCGACGACCTCCAGGTCCCAGCCCTCGGCCTGGGCGGCCTCGGCGGCCTCCAGGCAGACCGGCAGCGAGGGGCCGTAGGTGATGAGCGTGGCGCTGCGGCCGGTCCGGCGGACCACAGCGCGGCCGATGGGCTCGACCTGCGTCGGCTGCTCGGGGTTCCAGCTGTCCTTCGACCAGTACAGCCGCTTGGGCTCCAGGAAGACGACCGGGTCGTCGGAGGCGATGGCCTGGCGCAGCAGCCCGTAGGCGTCGGCGACGGTGGCGGGGGTGACCACGTGCAGCCCCGGCGTCGCCATGTAGTAGGCCTCGGAGGAGTCGCTGTGGTGCTCGACACCGCCGATGCCGCCGCCGTAGGGGATGCGGACGGTGAGGGGCAGGGGCATCCTGCCGCGCGTGCGGTTGCGCATCCGGGAGACGTGACTGACCAGCTGCTCGAACGCCGGGTAGGCGAAGGCGTCGAACTGCATCTCCACCACGGGCCGCAGGCCGTACATGGCCATGCCGACGGCGGTGCCGAGGATGCCGGCCTCGGCGAGGGGGGTGTCGGTGCAGCGGTCCTCGCCGAACTCCTTGGCGAGCCCGTCGGTGACGCGGAAGACCCCGCCGAGGGTGCCGACGTCCTCGCCCATGACGTGCACGGTGGGGTCGGCGGCCATCGCGTCGCGCATCGCGCGCGTGAGGGCCTGCGCCATGGTGGCGGGCTTGACGGCGACGGTGGTCATCGGGCGCCGCCTTCCGGGGCGCCGGGCTCGCCGTGCTGCTCCTGTTCGGCCTCCAGCTCGGCCCGCAGCAGGGCGCGCTGCTCGCGCAGCTGGGAGGTGGTCTCGGCGTAGACGTGGTCGAAGAGGTCCATGGGGTTCAGCTCGGGGTCCCGGTTCATGCGTTCCCGCAGGGAGGCGGCCATGGTCTCGGCGTCCTGCCGGGCCGCCTCGGCACTGGCGTCGTCCAGCAGCCCGCGCGCGGTCAGTTCGCGTTCCAGCAGCTCGATGGGGTCGTGGGCGCGCCAGGCGGCGATCTCGTCCTCGCCGCGGTAGCGGGTGGCGTCGTCGGCGTTGGTGTGGGCGTCGACGCGGTACGTCACCGCTTCCACCAGGGTCGGTCCGCCGCCCGCGCGCGCGTGCCGCACGGCGTCGCCGAGGACCTCGTGCACGGCCGCGGCGTCGTTGCCGTCGACCAGCCGGCCCGGCATGCCGTACCCGACGGCCTTGTGGGCCAGGGACGGCGCGGCGGTCTGCTTGGCGAGCGGCACCGAGATGGCGAAGCCGTTGTTCTGCACCAGGAAGACGACCGGTGCCTGCCAGACGGCGGCGAAGTTCAGCGCCTCGTGGAAGTCGCCCTCGCTGGTGCCGCCGTCGCCGACCATGGCCAGCGCGACCACGTCGTCGCCCTTGAGGCGGGCGGCGTGGGCGAGGCCGACGGCGTGCGGCAGCTGGGTGGCGAGCGGGGTGCTCAGCGGGGCCACCCGGTGGGCGTAGGGGTCGTAGCCGGTGTGCCAGTCGCCGCGCAGCAGGGTGAGCGCCTCGACGGGGTCCACGCCCCGGGCGACGACGGCGAGCGTGTCGCGGTAGCTGGGGAAGAGCCAGTCGCGCTCCTCCAGGGCCAGGGCGGCGGCGATCTCGCAGGCCTCCTGGCCGGTGCTGGACGGGTAGACGGCGAGCCGGCCCTGCTTGGTGAGGGCGGTGGCCTGCGTGTTGTACCGGCGCCCGCGCACCAGCTCGGCGTACAGCCGCCGCAGCAGGTCGGGGTCCGCCTTGCCGGCCGCCTCGGTGCCGAGGACGCGGTACGGCTCGGCGTCGGGCAGCAGCGGCGCGGCGTCCATACGGGGCTGCCAGGCGGGCGGCGGCGATGGCCGGTACGCGCCCCGCTGCTCCAGAACCGTCATGACGGCACCTCCTCGTGGGAGTGGCTACGGGAGGCGCGTCGTCTGTGACCCGCCTCACCAACCGATTGTTCGGTCGCCGACACATTTTGGCTACAGGTGCCCCCAGGCTGTGGACAAACGGTTCTCCACAGCCTGGAATGGCCGCAGGACGTCCACGGCGAGGAAGCGGGGGGACATGCGGGCTGAACAAATGGCCGCCGGACCGCAGGACGGCGCCGCGCCGCCGCCGCGCCCGCTGGACGCCATCGACCAGGACATCCTGAAGATCCTCCAGGCGGACGGCCGGGCCTCGATACGGTCGGTCGCCGAGCGCGTCCACGTCTCGCGCGCCAACGCCTACGCGCGCATCAACCGGCTCGTCGAGGACGGCGTGATCCGGGGCTTCAGCGCCCGCGTGGACCACGAACGCGCGGGGCACGGCACGTCGGCGTACATCACGCTGAAGATCGTCCAGAACAGCTGGCGCACGGTCCGCGAGCAGCTCAGACAGCTGCCCGGCGCCTCCCACATCGCTCTGGTGGGCGGCGACTTCGATGTGCTGCTGCTGGTGCACACGCCCGACAACCGGGCGCTGCGCGAGCTGGTGCTGACCCGGCTCCAGGCGATCCCCGAGGTGCTCAGCACCCGTACGCTGCTGGTGTTCGAGGAGGAGGACCTGGAGCCGGAGGACTGAGGTCAGTCCTGGCGCAGTCCCGAGAAGACCAGCCTGACGACGGCGTCGGCCACCTCCTGGCCGCTCGCGCCCCGCGCGTCCGGCCGGTACCACTCCACGATCGAGTTGATCATCCCGAAGACCAGCCGGGTGGCCAGGCGGACCTCGACGTCGCCGCGCACGTCCCCGTCGGCCGCCGCCGCCTTCAGCAGCTCGGCGACCCGGTGGTCGAAGTCGCGGCGCCGCTCCAGCGCCCAGCGCTCGGTCTCGGTGTTGCCGCGCACGCGCAGCAGCAGCGTCACATAGGGCAGCTCGGCTATGAGCACCTCGACCATGCGGCGCACGACGTGCTCCAGCCGTCCGGCCGGGGGCCCCACGCGCGCGTGCTCCTCGTCCAGGATGGCGAACAGGCCGTCCAGGGCGCGGCTGACGGCCCGGCGCAGCAGCTCTTCCTTGCCGCTGACGTGGTGGTATATCGACGACTTGGAGATGCCCGCCGCCTTGGACAGGTGCTCCATGGAGGTGCCGTCGTAGCCGCGCTCGTTGAAGACGCGGACGGCGACGGTGAGCAGCGTCTCGGGGGTGTAGGTGTCGCGCCTGGCCGTGGTCATGAGGTGCCCTCCCGCTTGTCCTGGACGTACGAGTGGCGGTAGAGCGCCAGGGAAGGCGCGTAGCGGCCGGAGGGTTCGCGCTCGTGCAGCTCGTCCAGCAGTTCGTGGGCCCAGGCGCGGGGCAGGCCGCGGCTCCACTCGAAGGGGCCCAGCGGGTAGTTGACGCCGAGGCGCATCGCGGTGTCGATGTCCTCCTCGGTGGCGACGCCCTTGGCGACGGCGTCGTGCGCGAGGTCGATGATGCGGGCGACCGTGCGGGCGACGATCATGCCGGGGACGTCGCCGATGACGCTGACCTTCTTGCCGAGCGCCTGGAAGAGGCCGGTGGCCTCGGCGAGGGTCTGCGGCAGGGTGTCCTGGGAGGTGGACAGGGCGATGCGGGTGGCCTCGCGGTAGTCCAGGGCGAGGTCGAAGTAGACGACGTCGCGGAACTCCACGGAGGTCTGGCCGTCGGCGAGGGCCAGCTGGCCGCCGCTGGGCAGCACCAGGCGGGTGCCGTTGTCCTCGTCCTCCCGGCGGACCGTGATGCCGGCCTCGCGGATCATCGCCAGCAGGTCGGCGGCCGGGCCCAGGTCGCCCTCGGCGACGACGTAGGCGGGCGGCTGTTCCTTGTCGGCCGTGTGCGGCTCGGGCCGCTCGGCGCCGTCCGCGTAGTCGTACCAGCCGCGCCCGCTCTTGCGGCCGAGCCGCCCGGACTCCACCAGCCGGCGCTGCGCGAGCGAGGGCGTGAAGCGGGCGTCCTGGAAGAAGGACTGCCACACCGAGTGGGTGACGGACTCGTTGACGTCCTGGCCGATCAGGTCGGTCAGCTCGAAGGCGCCCATCCGGAAGCCGCCGCACTCCCGCAGCACCGCGTCGATGGTGGCGGGGTCGGCGGCCTGGGCCTCGTGGACGGCGAACGCCTCCGCGTAGAACGGCCGGGCGATGCGGTTGACGATGAAGCCGGGGGTGTCCGCGCAGGCCACCGGGGTCTTGCCCCAGGAGCGGGCGGTCTCGTACGCGCGCGTGGCCGACGTGACGTCGGTGGCGAACCCGGAGACCACCTCGACCAGCGGCAGCAGCGGCGCCGGATTGAAGAAGTGCAGGCCCACGAAGCGGCCGGGGTGGCGCAGGGCGCCGCCGACGGCCGTCACCGACAGCGAGGAGGTGTTGGTGGCCAGCAGGCAGTCCTCGGCGACGATCTCCTCCAGCTCGCCGAAGAGCCGCTGCTTGACGTCCAGCCGCTCTAGGACGGCCTCCACCACCAGCCCGCAGCCGGCCAGTTCCGCGAGGCTGTCCACGGGCTCCAGGCGGGCGAGGGCGGCGTCGCGGCCGGCTTCCGTGAGCCGGTCCTTGGCGACGAGCCGGTCGAGCCGGGCGCCGATCGCTCCGGCCGCGTCCCGGGCCCGCCCGGGTGCGGCGTCGTAGAGCCGCACGGGGTGCCCGGCGACCAGCGCGACCTGGGCGATTCCCTGGCCCATGGTGCCGGTGCCGACGACGGCCACGGGGCTGCTGAGGTCGAGTCCTGTCATGTGCGCGATCCTCCCGCACGGGGTTTTCCACAGATGCGGCGGACCCCCTTGTACCGACCGATCGTTCGGTTACTCTAGCTCTGACCGTCCCATCCCGCTGCTCTTTCTGCCAGGTCCGAACTCGACGACGAGTTCTCCAGACGAGGAGTTGGTCCCGCATGGCCGCCGAACTGACCGCGCCCGAGCTGATCGAGAAACACCGGCCGACGCTCGACCAGGCCCTGGAGGCCATCCGCACCCGCGCCTACTGGTCCCCGCACCCCGAGCACCCCAAGGCCTACGGCGAGGGGGGAAGCCTGGACGCCGCTGCGGGCAAGGCCGCCTTCGACGCCGTGCTGGGCACCCGCCTCGACCTCGGCCAGCCCGGCACGGACGACTGGGTGGGCGGCGAGGTCTCGCCGTACGGCGTCGAGCTGGGCGTGACGTACCCGCACGCGGACCTCGACGTGCTGCTCCCGGCCATGCGGGCCGGGCAGCGGGCCTGGCGGGACGCGGGCCCGGAGGTCCGGGCGGTGGTCTGTCTGGAGATCCTCAAGCGGATCAGCGACCGGACGCACGAGTTCGCGCACGCCGTCATGCACACCAGCGGGCAGGCGTTCATGATGGCGTTCCAGGCGGGCGGCCCGCACGCCCAGGACCGCGGCCTGGAGGCGGTGGCGTACGCGTACGCGGAACAGGTCCGCACCCCGGAGACGGCGGAGTGGACCAAGCCGCAGGGCAAGCGCGACCCGCTGGCCCTCACCAAGCGGTTCACCGCGGTCCCGCGCGGCATCGGCCTGGTCATCGGCTGCAACACCTTCCCGACCTGGAACGGCTACCCGGGCCTGTTCGCCTCGCTGGCCACCGGCAACGCGGTCCTGGTCAAGCCGCACCCGCGCGCGGTGCTGCCGCTGGCGCTGACCGTCCAGGCCGCCCGGGAGGTGCTGGCCGGGGCGGGCTTCGACCCGAACCTGGTGGCGCTGGCCGCCGAGCGCCCCGGCGAGGGCATCGCGAAGACCCTCGCCACCCGTCCCGAGATCAAGATCATCGACTACACCGGGTCGACGTCCTTCGGCGACTGGCTGGAGGCCAACGCCCGCCAGGCGCAGGTCTACACGGAGAAGGCCGGCGTCAACACGGTGCTCGTGCACTCGACGGACGACTACAAGGGCATGCTGTCCAACCTGGCGTTCTCGCTGTCCCTGTACAGCGGCCAGATGTGCACCACCCCGCAGAACCTGCTCATCCCCCGCGACGGCATCACCACCGACCAGGGTCCCAAGTCGTTCGACGAGGTCACCGCCGACCTCGCCCGCGCGGTCGACGGTCTGCTCGGTGACGACGCGCGGGCGAACGCGCTGCTGGGCGCGATCGTCAACCCGGACGTCAAGGCCCGCCTGGAAGCCGCGGCCGGCCTCGGCGAGGTCGCCCTCGCGTCCCGCGAGATCACCAACCCTGAGTTCCCGGGCGCGGTGGTCCGCACCCCGGTCATCGTCAAGCTGGACGGCGCCAAGCCGGACGACGAGGCCGCGTACATGAGCGAGTGCTTCGGCCCCGTCTCCTTCGCCGTCGCCGTCGACTCGGTGACGGACGCGGTCGAGCTGCTGCGCCGCACGGTCCGCGAGAAGGGCGCGATGACGGTCGGCGCGTACACCACGGACGCCGGGACCGAGCGCGCCGTCGAGGAGGTCTGCATGGAGGAGGCGGCCCAGCTCTCCCTCAACCTGACGGGCGGGGTCTACGTCAACCAGACGGCCGCGTTCTCCGACTTCCACGGCTCGGGCGGCAACCCGGCGGCCAACGCGGCCCTCACCGACGGCGCGTTCGTCGCCAGCCGCTTCCGGGTGGTGGAGGTGCGCCGGGAGGCCTAGAGCCTTCCGTTCGGATCACGCCGGGGCGCGGCGCCGGTCGCGCTCCAGTGGTACAGCGTCATCGCCACGCTGGTGGCCAGGTTGTAGCTGGAGACCTGGGGGCGCATCGGGAGGCGCAGCAGATGGTCGGCCCGGGCGCGCAGTTCCGGCGACAGGCCGGAGCGTTCGGAGCCGAAGGCCAGCACGGCGTCGTCGGGCAGCCCGGTGCCGCGGATGTCCTCGCCCTCCGGGTCGAGGGCGAACAGCGGCCCGGCGGGCAGCTCGCCGGCGCCGAGGCGCTCGACGGCGGTGGCGAAGTGCAGGCCCGCGCCGCCGCGCACCACGGTGGGGTGCCAGGGGTCGAGCGTGCCCGTGGTGACCACACCGGTCGCCCCGAAACCGGCGGCCAGCCGGATCACGGCACCGGCGTTGCCCAGGTTGCGGGGGTTGTCCAGGACGACGACGGGCGCGGTGCGGGGCGTGCGGGCGAGCGCGCGCAGGTTGGCCTCGCGGGAGGGCCGTACCGCGAGGGCGGCCACACCGGTCGGATGGGGGCGCGGGACGAGCGAGGCGTACGCCTGGCCGGGCACCTCCGCGAGGAGGGCGTCCAGGGCGTCGCGCACGTCCCCGGCCAGCTCCTCGGCGAGGGCCAGTGCGGCCCGCCGGTCCGTGGTGACGGCGACCGGCACCTCGGCCCCGAAGCGCAGCGCGTGCTTCAGGGCGTGGAAGCCGTCGAGCAGCACGGCGGTGTCCGCGTGCGCGCGCCAGCGGCTCAGCGGGTCGCTCATGCGGTGAACCCTACGTGGTCCGCCGCGCTGTCCTCCGGGGAGCGCGGCGCGGGGACCGTACGGCCGTCGCGCCGGGCGAACCGCCCCCGCGCGCGGGCCGCCAGGCCGCCCAGCCGGCGCAGGAAGGACGTCGGCAGGAAGACCGCGTCGGCGGTGATCATCGCCAGCGAGAAGAACGGCAGCCCGAGGACGACCGCGATCACGGCGTGCTCGGTCATCATCAGCACCAGCAGGACGTTCTTGACCCGCCGGTTGAACAGGGTGAACGGGAAGGCGACCTGCACCATGACGGTTCCGTAGGCCACGATCATCATGATCGTGCCGCTGGACGACATCAGGTCGGCGAGACCGTGCCAGGGCGAGAAGTAGTCCAGGTGGAGCGGGTAGTACACGGCGGTGCCGTCCTGCCAGCGCGAGCCCTGGATCTTGTACCAGCCGGCCGTGGCGTAGATCAGACAGGCCTCGGCCATGATCACGACCAGGGCGCCGTTGTGCAGGACGTTCGCGATGACGTCCAGCAGCATCCGCGGCTGCCGCCATGCCTCCCGGCGCCCGGTGACCCACCACAGGCCGAGCACCGCCCAGGCCGTCCACAGCAGCGCCTGGATCAGCCAGCCGTTGTCGAAGAACCGGCCGGTCGCCGTCGCCGTGCCCAGCGCCAGGCCGAGCACCGCCCACAGCACGGGCCCCACCCGGTCGGCGGGCGCCCGCTCGCCCCCCGCGGGCGCCGCCGCGCCGTGGGCAGCGCGCCGCGCGTCGAGGGACCAGACCTGGCCGCAGCGCGTGAACACCAGGTAGATAGCCATCAGGTGCAGGACGTTGTCGCCGCCGTCGCCGACGAACACGCTGCGGTTCTGCAGCGACAGCACACCCACCATGAACAGCACGGACGCCGTCCGGGTGCGCCAGCCGAGCATCAGGGCCGCGCCGGCGAGGACGGCCAGCGCGTAGCAGCACTCGAACCAGAGCTGTCCGTCGGACCACAACAGCGCCGTGAAGGCGTGGTTGTCGGCGGTCAGCTGCCTGGCGAGGTTGAAGCCCCACGGTCCGGAGGGGCCGTACAGCTCCTGGCGGTGGGGGAACTCACGCAGCAGGAACAGCAGCCAGGTCCCGGCGAAACCGATCCGGATCACGGCGCTCTGGTAGGGCCCGAGGGCCGCCCCGGTGACCCGGGCGATGCCGCGCGACAGCGTCAGGGACAGACGGTTCACCGCACACCTCCGGCGGCCTCGTCGGCGGTCACAGACCACCAGGGCAGCAGGCGGAGGGCGGGCTTGTCGGAGACCCGCTCACGGCTCCACGGCGGCGGCTGCACATTGGTGGTGCTGGAACGGATCTGCACGCGCTGTATCACGCCTTCCCGGCTCGTCGGATCGTCCCGGTACAGGCGCATCACCGCGATTCGTCGCAGGTACTGCTCGGACAGGGAGCCGCGCAGGCCGACGGGACGGTTGTCGGAGGCGTGGGTGGCGGTGAAGAAGTCCCAGGCCCGGCGCAGTTCGTTCTGCTGGGTGTGGCTGGGCGCAAGGTTGCCGTCGATGGCGGCGCCGTCCTGGGCGGACAGGTCGGTCCACCCGGTGGTGCGCAGGTCCCCGTCCCGCATCCGCACCTCGGCGCGGACCTGGACGGCGATGTTCTGCTGCAGCGGGTTCGGGGCGAACAGCTTCCAGTTCTGCTCGAACTCCGGATAGACCCACTCCTCTATCACCTTGCCGTGCTGCTTCGTCACGGTGTTCGCGGGCGCGAGGCTGAGGAAGACCATCAGCAGGTGCACGCCAGCGGCCACGGCGACGACGGCGAGCGCCAGCGCGGCAGCGACCCGGTAGCCGGGGGAGAGCGCGGCGACGCCGGTGCGCGGTTCGGGCGCGCCGGCGGGCGGCGCGGGCGGCGGCTGCGCGGGTTCTTCCGGGAGACGCGTCCCGGGCGGCCCGTCCGGGCCCTGCGGGCCCCGCGAGTCCTCGTCGTACGCGTCCATCGCGTCCCGTCCCCCGTTTCGGCTCGTGTGGCTGGTCGGTCGTGCGGCCCGGTGGCCCGGCCCGGTCGGTCGGCCGAGCGGGGCACGCGGGAGCGCGACGCGGTCACCTGCGTCGCATGGTGCACGAGCGCCACGTCTCGGCGCTCGCACGGAACGGTACTCAGCCCCGGGCCCCGGGCGCAGCCCCGGGTACGGGCCGACCGTGGTGGTCCTCGCCACGGGCGGGGCCCCGGCCTGGCGCCGCGGCCACGGCCTGCCGCGCCTCGTCCGCCTTGTCCACAGGCTGTGGGCGGGGTTTTCCACAGCGGTTGACACCCACAGCGGCCCGGCACACCATGGACTACGCATGAACCGAACGATCGGTCGGGACGCCGGCCGGGACGTACGGACCGGACAGAGTTCACCGCAGAGCCCGAGGTCAGGGGGACCGCATGGCCACAGCAGCCGCGCAGCGCACGGCCCGCACCGAGGCGGACGGCACGCCGGACACCGCAGGCACGACGGCCCACCAGCGCGCCTTCGACGCGGCCGTGGCCGCCGACGAACGCATCGAACCACGCGACTGGATGCCCGATGCCTACCGCGCCACCCTGGTCCGGCAGATCGCCCAGCACGCGCACTCCGAGATCATCGGCATGCAGCCGGAGGCCAACTGGATCACCCGCGCGCCCTCCCTGCGCCGCAAGGCGATCCTGATGGCCAAGGTCCAGGACGAGGCCGGCCACGGCCTGTACCTGTACAGCGCGGCCGAGACCCTCGGCACCGGGCGCGACGAGCTGCTCGACAAACTGCACAGCGGCCGCCAGAAGTACTCCTCGATCTTCAACTACCCCACCCTGACCTGGGCCGACGTCGGTGCGATCGGCTGGCTGGTGGACGGCGCCGCGATCACCAACCAGGTCCCCCTGTGCCGCTGCTCCTACGGCCCGTACGCCCGCGCGATGGTGCGGATCTGCAAGGAGGAGTCCTTCCACCAGCGCCAGGGCTACGAGCTGCTGCTGGCGCTCAGCAAGGGCACCCCCGAGCAGCACGCCATGGCGCAGGACGCCGTGGACCGCTGGTGGTGGCCGTCGCTGATGATGTTCGGCCCGCCCGACGACGAGTCCCAGCACTCCGCGCAGTCGATGGAGTGGAAGATCAAGCGCCACTCCAACGACGAGCTGCGCCAGCGCTTCGTGGACATCTGCGTCCCGCAGGCCGAGTCCCTGGGCCTCACCCTCCCGGACCCGGAGCTGCGGTGGAACGAGGAGCGGGGGCACTACGACTTCGGCCCGATCGACTGGACGGAGTTCTGGGAGGTCCTCAAGGGCAACGGGCCCTGCAACGAACAGCGGATCACCCAGCGCAGGCGCGCCCACGACGAGGGCGCGTGGGTACGGGAAGCGGCCGCGGCCCACGCGGCCAAGCACACCGGCGGTGCCGGTGGGACAGGAGCGACGCGAGCATGAGCACCACCGACTGGCCCCTGTGGGAGGTCTTCGTGCGCTCCCGGCGCGGCCTCTCCCACACCCACGCCGGCAGCCTGCACGCGCCCGACGCCGAGATGGCCCTGCGCAACGCCCGCGACCTGTACACCCGGCGCGGCGAAGGCGTCTCCATCTGGGTCGTCCCGGCCGCCTCGGTCACCGCGTCCTCGCCGGACGAGAAGGACCCGTTCTTCGAGCCGGCCGCCGACAAGCCCTACCGGCACCCGACCTTCTACGAGATCCCGGAAGGGGTGAAGCACCTGTGACCGCCACCGGCCCCGCGGCCCGCCCCGCCACCGTCCCGGTGACCGCCGCGCTCGCCCTCGGCGACGACGCCCTGGTGCTCTCCCACCGCCTGGGGGAGTGGGCCGGGCACGCCCCCGTCTTGGAGGAGGAGGTCGCCCTCGCCAACATCGCGCTGGACCTGCTCGGCCAGGCCCGGGTGCTGCTGTCCCTGGCCGGCGACGAGGACGAGCTGGCCTACCTGCGCGAGGAACGCGCCTTCCGCAACCTTCAGTTGGTCGAGCAGCCGAACGGCGACTTCGCGCACACCATCGCCCGCCAGCTGTACTTCTCCACCTACCAGCAGCTGCTCTACACCGAACTTGCCGCAGGGGAGAGCCCGTTCGCGCCACTGGCCGCCAAAGCGGTGAAGGAGGTCGCCTACCACCGCGACCACGCCGAGCAGTGGACGCTGCGGCTCGGCGACGGCACCGACACCAGCCATGAGCGGATGCGCCGGGCCTGTGACGCGCTGTGGCGGTTCACCGGCGAGATGTTCCAGCCGGTGGAGGGCCTGACCGCCGACTGGGCCCGCCTGGAGGAGAGCTGGCTGGAGTCCGTCACCGGCGTGCTCGGCCGGGCCACCCTCCCGCTCCCGCAGGGGCCGCGCATCGGAGCCTGGTCGGCGGGCGCCGGCCGGCAGGGCCTGCACACCGAGCCGTTCGGCCGGATGCTCGCCGAGATGCAGCACCTGCACCGCAGCCATCCGGGGGCGTCATGGTGACCGCCACCGCCCTGGAGGAACGGCTGCTGGAGCTGGCCGGCGCGGTGCCCGACCCGGAGCTGCCCGTCCTCACCCTGCGCGAACTGGGCGTGCTCCGCGCGGTGCGGGTCCACGGCGGCGACGGCGGCGACACGTGCGACACGGTGGAGGTCGACCTGACCCCCACCTACACCGGCTGCCCGGCCATCGAGGCGATGAGCCTCGACATCGAGCGGGTGCTGCGCGCCCACGGCATGCGCGAGGTCACCGTCCGCACGGTGCTCAGCCCCGCCTGGTCCACCGACGACATCACTGCCGAAGGGCGCGAGAAGCTGCGGGAGTTCGGCATCGCGCCACCGCGGGTAGGCCACGCTGACGGCCCGGTGCCGCTGACCCTCGGCCCGACCCGCACGCGCGCCCCGCACACCGCGCACGCCATACCGGCCGCCCAGGACGCCCACGCCACGGACACCGCGGCCGAACCCCTCCGCTGCCCGCACTGCGGATCGGCCGACACCGAACTGCTGAGCCGGTTCTCCTCCACCGCGTGCAAGGCGCTGCGCCGCTGCCTGGCCTGCCGGGAACCGTTCGACCACTTCAAGGAGCTGTGATGGCCCGCTTCCACCCGCTCCCGGTGGCCGCGGTCGACCGGATCACCGACGACTCCGTCGCCCTGACCTTCTCCGTCCCGCCCGCACTGCGCGAGGAGTACCGGCACGCGCCCGGACAGCATCTCGCGCTGCGCCGCCGGGTCGACGGCACGGACATCCGGCGCACCTACTCGATCTGCTCCCCCGCTCCCGACCCGGACGGCGAGGGCCCGGACAGCCTGCGGGTGGGGGTGCGGCTGGTCGAGGGCGGGGCCTTCTCCGCGTACGCGCTGAAGGAGATCAACGTCGGGGACGAGCTGGAGGTGATGACCCCGGCGGGCCGCTTCACGCTGGAGCCGGCGCCGGGCCTGTACGCGGCGGTCGTCGGCGGCAGCGGCATCACCCCGGTGCTGTCCATCGTCGCCACCCTGCTGGCGCGCGAGCCGGCGGCCCGGTTCTGCCTGATACGCAGCGACCGTACGGCCGCCTCGACGATGTTCCTGGAAGAGGCCGCCGACCTGAAGGACCGCTACCCGGAGCGGTTCCAGCTGGTGACCGTGCTCTCCCGGGAGGAACAGCAGGCGGGCCTGCCGTCCGGCCGGCTCGACCGGGAGCGGCTCACCGGGCTGCTGCCCGCGCTGCTGCCGGTGGACGAGGTGGCGGGCTGGTTCCTGTGCGGGCCGTACGGGCTGGTGCGGGGCGCGGAGCAGGCGCTGCGCGAGCTGGGCGTGGCCCGGGACCGGATCCACCAGGAGATCTTCCACGTGGACGCGGGCTCGGCCCCGGCGGCCACGGCTCCGGCACCCGCGCACAGCACCGTCACCGCGCGGCTCGACGGCCGCGGCGGCACCTGGCCGGTGCGCGAGGGCGAGTCGCTGCTGGAGACGGTGCTGCGCAACCGGCCCGACGCGCCCTACGCCTGCAAGGGCGGGGTGTGCGGGACCTGCCGGGCCTTCCTGGTCGCGGGCGAGGTGCGCATGGACCGCAACTTCGCGCTGGAGACGGAGGAGACGGAGGCCGGATACGTGCTGGCCTGCCAGTCGCATCCGCTGACGGAGAGGGTGGAGCTGGACTTCGACCGTTGAGGTCCGCGGGCCCGTTCCCTCCGCCTGGAACGGGCTGAGCCGCGCCCGGGGGCCCACCGGCCCCGGGGCTACAGGACGAAGCCCGGCTTGCCGTCGTCGGTGACGACCGGGCGGCCTGCGGCCTCCCAGTGCTGCATGCCGCCGTCGACGTTCACCGCGTCGACGCCCTGCTGGACCAGGTACATGGTGACCTGGGCGGAGCGACCGCCCGAGCGGCAGATGACGTGCACGCGGCCGTCCTGCGGGGCGGCCTCGGTCAGCTCGCCGTAGCGGGCCACGAACTCGCTGAGGGGGATGTGCAGCGCTCCCCCGGCGTGGCCCGCCTGCCACTCGTCGTCCTCGCGGACGTCCAGCAGGAAGTCGCCGTCCTTGAGGTCCGTCACCTGGACCGTGGGCACACCAGCTCCGAAGTTCATGGCTCCGACGCTACCCGAAGCGCAGGGCGGGTCAGTCCTGGGCCAGCAGGGCGGCCAGATCCGCCTCCCGCCGGGCGATGTCGGCGCGCAGCCGGTCGGCGATCTCTTCGAGCAGCCCGTCGGGGTCGTCCGGCGCGAGGCGGAGCATGCCGGCGATCGCGCCCTCCTCCAGTTCCCGGGCGACCAGGGTGAGCAGCTCCTTGCGCTGGGCGAGCCATTCGAGACGGGCGTACAGCTCCTCGGCGGGGCTCGGGCGGCGCTCGGGCGGTACCGGACCGGCGGCCCACTCCTCGGCCAGCTCCCTGAGCAGGCCCTCGTCACCGCGGGCGTAGGCGGCGTTGACCCGGCTGAGGAACTCCTCGCGCCGCTTCTGCTCCGCCTCTTCCTGGGCCAGGTCGGGATGGGCCTTGCGGGCCAGCTCGCGGTAGAGCCTGCGGGCCTCCTCGCTGGGCCGCACCCGCTGCGGGGGCCGTACCGGCTGGTCGGTGAGCATGGCGACGGCCTCGGAGAACAGGCCGTCACCGTCCATCCAGCCGTGCAGCAGCTCCTCCACGCCCGGGATCGGCATCACCTGGGCGCGGGCCTCGGCGGCGCGGCGGATGTCCTCGGGGTCGCCGGTGCGGGCGGCCTTCGCCTCGGCGATCTCCGCGTCCAGCTCCTCGATGCGGCTGTAGAGCGGGCCGAGCCGCTGTTCGTGCAGGCGGGCGAAGTTCTCGACCTCGACGCGGAAGGTCTCCACGGCGATCTCGTACTCGATCAACGCCTGCTCGGCGGCCCGTACGGCCTGTTCCAGCCGTTCCTCGGGGCGGGGGGCCTGGGACTGGCCGGCTTCCGGGGTTGTCACCCGCCCAGCGTAGCCGCTGCCCTCGCCCGGCCGGGGTGCGGTTCCCGCGCTCCCGGCACAGTGCCCCCTCGCCCGTCGGGGGCCTCTCTCGCAGCCGCCCCCCGGATGCCCGGGGACCGCCCTCAGACCCCCAGCTCCGCCTCGATCCGGCCCGCCTTGATCCCCGCGACCAGCTCGGCGTGGTCCGCCTCCGTACGGTCGGCGTAGGCGACGGCGAACGCGGCGATCGCCTCGTCCAGCTCCTCGTTCTTGCCGCAGTAGCCGGCGATCAGCCGGGGGTCGGCGCTGTGGGAGTGGGCGCGGGCCAGCAGGGCGCCGGTCATGCGGCCGTAGTCGTCGATCTGGTCGGCGGCGAGGGCGGCCGGGTCGACGCTGCCCTTGCGGTTGCGGAACTGCCGCACCTGGTACGGGCGTCCCTCGACGGTGGTCCAGCCCAGCAGGATGTCGCTGACGATCTGTATCCGCTTCTGCCCGAGGACCACGCGGCGCCCCTCGTGCGGCACCGCGGGCGCTTCGAAACCGGCCGTGACCAGGTGCGGGACGAGGGCGGAGGGGCGGGCCTCCTTCACCTGGAGGACCAGGGGCTCGCCGCGGTGGTCGAGGAGCAGGACGACGTAGGACCGGGTGCCGACACTGCCGGTGCCGACCACCCGGAAGGCGACGTCGTGCACGGCGTGCCGGGCGAGCAGCGGGTGGCGGTCCTCGCCGAGGGTGTCGAGGTACGACTCCAGGGACACGGCGACCGCGGCGGCCTCCGCGTCCGGTACGCGGCGCAGCACGGGCGGCGCGGGCACGAACCGGCGTCCGCCGTCCGGCACCGGCTCGGTGGACTTCGCGGCGAACCGGCCGCTGGTGTTGGCCCGGGCCTTCTCCGAGACCCGCTGGAGGGTGCCGAGCAGGTCGTGGGCGTCGGTGTGGGAGACGAGTTCCTCGTCCGCGATGGCGTTCCAGGCGTCGAGCACGGGCAGCCTGGCGAGCAGCCGCATGGTGCGGCGGTAGGCGCCGGCCGCGTCCCGGGCCGCGGCGCGGCAGGTGTCCTCGTCGGCGCCCGCCTCACGTCCGGCGAGCACCAGCGAGGCCGCGAGCCGCTTGAGGTCCCACTCCCAGGGGCCGTGCGCGGTCTCGTCGAAGTCGTTGAGGTCGATCACGAGGCCGCCGCGGGCGTCGCCGTACAGCCCGAAGTTCGCCGCGTGGGCGTCACCGCAGATCTGGGTGCCGATCCCGGTGGCGGGGGTGCGGGCGAGGTCGTACGCCATGAGTCCGGCGGAGCCGCGCAGGAAGGCGAAGGGGGTGGCCGCCATCCGGCCCACGCGCAGCGGGGTCAGTTCGGCGATGCGGCCGGCGTTGGACCCGGCCACCGCGCTCACCGCGTCGGGGCGGGCGGCGTCCACCTCCAGCGTGCGGTGGGCCGAGCGCGGCACGCCCTCCCGGAGCGCCTTGCCCTCCTGCTTCGGCGAGCCCTGCGGCGGCCAGGCGGCGAACCCGCGCACCCTCGGCACGCGGCGCGCGCCCCCGTCCACCACGTCGGTCACTCCCCCGCCGGTTCCGGTCACCGCGACCGCCTCCCCCCACGCCCCGGCCGCCTTCGGACAGGCGGCGGTACGAACATCGACTCGGGAGACCGTACCGCCGGTGGCCGGAACACGTCAGACCCTGGGGCCGCGTCGAGGCGGAGGCCGCCGTGTGGCCGGGGCCGGTGGTCAGGGCGCCGTGCCCGGCCGGCGGTCCAAGGCCGTGCGACCAGGGCCGTGCGACCAGGGCCGTGCGCGGCGCGGCGCCGGCGGGGGTCGTCAGCCGCCCAGGCGATGTGCGCGTACGGGCACACCAGCAGGGAGGCGCGCGACGAACCGGCGGGGGCGGCCCCCCGCCGACCTCGCCGTGCGCGGCCGGCGCGTCGGCGGTACCGGAACGCGCCCGCCGCTCAGGCGCGGACGTCCAGCACGTACTTGCCGGTGGAGGCCCGCGTCTCCAGCAACTCGTGGGCGTGGGCGACGTCCTTGAGCGGCAGCACGTGGACGTCCACGCGGACCGTTCCCGCGGCGACCTCCGCGAGCGCCCGCTCCAGGTGGGCGCGGAGCAGCCGCGGGGCGCGGCCGGCGACGCCGCCGAGGTTGTAGCCGACGAGCGAACTGTTGGTGTACCAGGGGTGGTTGCCCTCGAAGGTGACGTCCTCGGCCGCCGCGTTGCCGAAGATGACGTGCCGTCCGAACGCCGCGAGCAGGCCGGTCACGGACGACCGGAAGGCGCCGCCGACCGAGTCCAGGACCAGGTCGGCGCCCGCGCCGCCGGTCCGCTCGGCCACCTCGCGTTCGAGGTCCTCGTAGGAGACCACGCTGTCGTAGCCGAAGCCGCGCGCGTACGCCGCCTTGGCCGGGCTGCTGGTCACGCCGATGACCGTGCCCGCGCCCAGGGTCCGGGCCAGCTGGGCCGCAGCCGTGCCGACGCCGCCCGCCGCGGCGAGGACGACCACGCTCTCGCCCTCGGCGAGGTGGCCGGCGGAGGTGAGCAGTCCGAGGGCGGTCGTGACGTTGCACAGGGCGCCCGCCGCCCGGGCGCCGTCCAGGCCGGCGAGCGGGCCGGCCAGCCGTACGGCGTGCTCCGCGCCGACGGCGACCACCTCCGCGTTGCCGCCGCCGCCCAGGGTCAGGGCGGCCACGCGCTCGCCGGCCCGGAAGCCGGTGACGCCCTCGCCGACGGCACGGACCGTGCCGACCGCCTCCAGGCCCGGGTGGTGCGGCAGGCCGACCGGGAACTGGCCGCGCCGGAACATGACCTCGGCGAAGTTGACGCCCGCGTGCGTGACGTCGACGGTGATCTGCCCGGGCTCCGGCTCGGGCACCGGGACGTCGGCGACGGTCAGGACGGACGGGCCGCCGAAGGACTCGAAGCGTACGGCGCGCATGAGGCTCCCTGGGGTCTGCTGGGTGTTCGTCATCGGATTCCTGTCTGGCCGAGCGTGCCGGCGGGGCCGTGTCCGGTGAGCAGGCGCGTGCCGCCCGGACAGGTGGCGGCGACCGTGCGCAGGGACGCGTCCAGGCTCGCCGGGCTGGCGCCGGGGGCGTCCGCGCGGCCCCTGCCGCCGGCCAGCAGGGTGTCGCCGGTGGCCAGGACCGGGGCGTCGGCGTCGGCGTCGTCGAAGCGGAACATGACGGACCCACCGGTGTGGCCGGGCGTGTGCAGCACGGTGACCGGCATGGCCGCGAAGTCCAGTTCGCCGCCGTCGGCCGGGATCTCGGCGACCTGCTCCGGCTCCTGGTCGGGGTGGCCGACGAGCAGGTCGCGCGGGAAGGTGTCCGGCAGGCCCTTGGCGGGGGCGCCGAACTGGTAGCGGTCGGCGGGATGGATCCACGCCGGGATGCCGTAGCGCCGGGCGAGCGGCACGGCGTCCCAGGTGTGGTCCATGTGGCCGTGGGTGATCAGGATCGCCTCCGGTTCGAGCCGGTGGGCCCGTACGGCCTCGGCGACCGCGTCGGCGGCGTCGTGCCCCGGATCGACGATGAGGCACGGGGCGCCGCGCCCCGGGGCGACGATGTGGACGTTGGTGCCGAACTTGCCGGTGGCGGCGGACAGAACGAGCATGCCGCGACTCTGTCTTAGCCTTCGGCCATATGTCAATTGGCGTTTGTGAAGCAGAACCCTGGCTCATCGCTGACCTATAGTGCGTGTCGGCACCGGTGCGCCCAGGCCCGGTGCGCGGTCGCGTCGTCAGGGGGTTCGTGGGATGAAGGCCATCGCCGTCCAGCGTTACGGAGGACCGGAGGTCCTTGAGCTGATGGACCTGCCGGAGCCGCGGCTCGGGCCGGACGTGGTGCTGGTCCGGGTGCGCTACGCCGGGGTCAACCCGGCCGACTGGAAGATCCGCGAGGGGTACATCCACGACTGGTTCGAGGCCCACTTCCCCATGGTCATGGGCTGCGACCTGTCCGGTGTGGTCGAGCGCGTCGGCCTGGGCGTCACCGAGTTCGCGCCCGGGGACGAGGTCGTGGGCTACGTACGCGCCGACCACATGCAGCGCGGCACCTACGGCGAGCTCGTGGCCGCGCCGGTGCGCACCCTGGCGCGCCGTCCGCGCGCCCTGGACTGGCGGCAGTCCGCCGGTCTGCCGGCCGCCGGCCTCACCGCCTACCAGGCGCTGCGCCGCCATCTCCAGGTCGGCCCCGGTGACGTGCTGCTCGTCCACGCGGCGGCCGGCGGGGTCGGCTCCCTCGCGGTGCAGATCGGGCGGTCCCTCGGTGCCCGCGTCATCGGCACGGCGAGCGAGCGCAACCACGACTTCCTGCGCTCGCTCGGCGCCGAGCCGGTGACCTACGGCCCCGGTCTGGCCGACCGGGTGCGGGCGCTGGCCCCGCGGGGCGTCGACGCGGTGTTCGACCTGATGGGCGGTGAGACCCTCCTCGGCTCCCCCGCGCTGCTGCGGCCCGGGGGCCGGCTCGCCTCGATCTCCGGCGACGTCACGGGACTCGGCGGCCGCTACGTCTTCGTCCGCCCCGACCCGGCCGACCTCGCCGCCCTGGTGGACCTCGCGGACCGCGGTGAGCTGACGGTGCACGTCAGCGCGGAGTTCCCACTGGCGGACGCGGCCCGGGCACACGAGCTGGTGGCGGGCGGCCACGTACGCGGAAAGGTCGTACTGGCGGTGACGCCGTAGGGCCGGGGGCCGGGGCCGTGGCCCGGGGGGCCCGAGGGCTGTGGGTCCAAGGGCCGTGGGTCCAAGGGCCGTGGGTCCAAGGGCCGTGGGTCCAAGGGCCGTGGGTCCAAGGGCCGTGGAGCTGCGGGGCCGAAAGCCGTGGGTCCGAGGGCCGTGGAGCTGTGGGCCATAGGGCTGTGGGCCATAGGGCTGTGGGCCATAGGGCTGTGGGCCGTGGGCCGTGGGCCCGAGAGGCCGTAGGCCCGTGAGCCGGGGGCCATGAGCCCGTGGCCCGTGAGTCGTGGCCCGTAGGCCATGGGCTATGAGCCCCGGACCGAAGGGCTGAGGGGACGTAGGGCCATGAGCCCGTGGTCCGTGGCCCGTGGGCCGTGGGCCGTGGGCCGTGGGCCGTGGGCCGTGGGCCGTGGGCTATAAGCCCCGTAGGGCCGTGGGGCCAAGGGCCGCAGACCATGGGCTCGTGGGCCGAGGGCCGTAGCCCGTCACGCCGTAGGCCCGTCAGCCCGAGGGCCGCAGACCATGGGCCCGTGGGCCGAGGACCCGTAGGGCCAAGGAGCCGTAGGGCCAAAGCCCCGTAGGGCCAAGGACCCGTAGGGCCGTAGGAAGGTGGCGCAAAGCCGGCGGAACGTGCCGTAAGACCGGCCGAAGGGACCGGCAGCCGGCGGCGTCGGTGTGTGGCCGAAAGGGCCGTCCCCTGGGGGCGGCCCTTTTCGCGTGCCCGGGACCGCCCGCCACCCGTTCTCCAGTGAACCTCCAGCGGCCGTCGAGCCGTCCCCCACGGAGCCGTCGGCCGGGCTACCCGGCGCTCTCGGGCGGGCCCACTGGCGCTCTCGGGCGGGCCCCCCGGCGCTCTCAGGCAGGCCCCCCGGCGCTCTCGGCCGAGCCCCCAGAGGTGGCTGCCAGGCTCTTTCCGTGCCCCTCACGGTGGGCCGCCGAAACAAGACCACGGACGAATGGACTGGGCATGACCCTTGCTGAGCAGGAGCGGACGGCAGCCGTCCCGGCCGCCCCCGAACTCGCCTACCAGCGTTCGATGGACCGTGTGCTGGTGCACCGCCGCGCCGTCATGGAGGTCTTCGTCACGGACGCGGCACGGCTCGGTGAGGACCGCTTCGCCGTGGCCGTCCAGGCGCCCCGCGCGCACGGCTATTACAACGACCACACGCAGCGGCCCGCACTGCTCGACCCGTTGTTCCTCCTGGAGGCCGCCCGGCAGGCGGTCACCGTCGTCGCGCACCAGTGGCTGGACGTCTCGTACGACACCTCCTTCCTGATCAGCGACTGGACCACCGAGTTCACCGATCTGCCGGCGCTGCGCACCCGCGGAGACGCGCCGGACGAGCTGGTGATCGAGATCGGGACCCGGGACCTGCGGCGACGCGGGACCCGGCTGCTGGCCGCCACGCTGGACTGCGCGTTCGTGGCCGGCGGCCGGCGGGCCGGTACGAGCGTCATCGTGGCCGGGTACCTCAGCCGCGACGGCTACCGGGCCCATCGCGCCAAGAGCCGGGGGACCGTACCGCCGCTCTCCTCCGAACGGCCGGACAGGCGGGCCGGCGTCCCCGTGGCACCGGCGCTCGTCGGCCGGGAGCGGCCCGGCAACGTGGTGCTGGCCGACGTCGAGCGCCCGGGCGGACCGCTCGCCCTGCGCGCCGTCCTGGACGTCCCGGTGCGGCACCCGGCGATGTACGACCACCCGCTGGACCACGTGCCCGCGATGGCGCTGATGGAGGCCGCCCGGCAGGCGGCCGTACTCGCCGCCGGGGCACCGGCCGACGAGCGGTACGCGCACGCCTTCCGCGCCACCTTCGGGCGGTTCGTGGAGCTGGACAGTCCGGTGACCGTCACCGTGACGCCCGGCGACGGCGGGCGCCACGCGGTCGACTTCCGGCAGGACGGCGTGTCCGTGTGCACCGCCGAGGTCGGTGTCACCCGGCTCCCGGCGGCGCCGGCCGCGCACCCGGACGGACGGTGACCCGGCGTGCGGCTCACCTCACCCCTCGGGCTGGTCGCCGCGGCCTGGTACCCGCGGCGGCGGCAGACCGTCGAACAGGCCCTGGCCGCCGGTGACATCGACGCCCGCACGGCTCGTGAACTCGGCTACACCTCCCTGCCGGTGAGCGAGGACACCGCGCCGCCGGACATGGCCGTCGAGGCCGCCGGCCAGGTGCTGGCGCTGTCCGGCGTCCAGGCCGACGACCTGTCGATGGTGCTCCACGCGAGCGTCCACCACCAGGGCCACGACGCCTGGTCCGCCCCGCACTACGTCGCCCACCGGCTGGGCGCCCGGCACGCCATGCCGATCGGGCTGCTCCAGCAGTGCAACGGCGGTGCCGCCGGCATCGAGCTGGCCGCCGGGCGGCTGCAGGGCGACCCGGCGGCCGGGCCGGCGCTGGTGACCACCGCCGACCGCTTCCTGATGCCGAGCTGGCACCGCTGGCTCAGCGACTACGGCATGGCGGCCGGCGACGCCGCCACCGCCGTGCTCGTCCACCGCCTCACCGGGACGGCACCGGCGCCGGACCTGCTGCTGCGTGCCCTGGTGTCGAAGGCCGCCCCGGAACTCGAGGTGATGCACCGCGGCGACGACGAGCTCAACGCGACCCCCATGGGCCACAGCCCGATGATCGACGTACGGCGCACCAAGCGCGCCTTCATCAAGACCTACGGCGTGGACTTCTTCCTGAAGACCGCCGCGGACCGCATCCGCGCCGTCGTCGAGGAGTGCCTGGCCGACGCCGGGCTCGCCGCCGACGATCCACGGCTGCGCTACGCGGTGATACCGCGCCTGGGCAGCAAGGCGATGGCGGAGGCGTATCTGCCGCCGCTGACGGAGGTCACCGCCGCCGAGGTGCTCGACCTCGGCCGGGCGACCGGGCACGTGGGGGCCGGCGACCTCAACGCCTCCCTCGCCGACCTGGCCCGCACGGACCTGCTGGCGCCCGGGCAGTACGCGCTGGTGCTCAACGGCGGCGGCGGGTTCACGTTCACCGCGATGGCGGTCGCCCGGCCCTGAGCCCACCGGTCCGCACCCGTCCCCACCGGTCCCCACCGGTCCCCACCGATCCGAACCCATTCACACCACTCAAGGAGACACCCATGTCCGCACAGCAGGACCGCCTCTTCACCCTCGTCGTCGACAAGCTGGGCGTCGACCCCGAGCAGCTGTCCCCCACCGCCACCCTCGACGCCCTGGAACTCGACTCGCTGCTGCTGATCGAGCTGAGCGTCCTCGTGGAGAAGGAGTTCGGCGTCCAGCTCGACGAGACGGCGCTGACCCCCGAATCCACCCTCGGCGACGTCCTCGCCGCCATCGACGCCAAGGTCTCGGTGGCCTGATGGCGGGCGCGGGAGCGGAAGGGCGGCGCACGGAGCGCTTCGACGTCGCCGTCACCGGGGTGGGTCTGGTCACCCCGGCCGGAGTGGGCGTGCGGGCCAATGTCGAACGGGTCTGGTCGGGCGTGTCGACCGCGGCCGCCGACCCGGACCTCGCCGGGCTGCCCGTCGACTTCGCCTGCCGGGTACCGGACTTCGACGCCGGTGCCCTGCTCGGCCGGCGCACGGCGGTCCGCATGGACCCCGTCAGCCACTTCGGCGTGGTGGCGGCCCGGCAGGCGGTCGAGGACGCCGGGCTGGACCCGGCGTCCTGGGACGGCGCGCGGGTCGGCGTGGTCGTCGGCACCTCGCTGGGCGGCTGGTCCACGGTCGAACGGGAGCACGGCAAGCACCTGGCCGACGGGGCGAGGTTCGTCTCGCCGCTGCTGATGGTGATGGGCCCGGTCAACATGACGGCCGGCTACATCGCCATGGACCTGAAGGCACTCGGCCCCAACCAGGTCGTCTCCACGGCCTGCGCCTCCGGCAACACGGCGATCGGGTACGCCCGCGCCCTGCTGGAGTCCGGGGCCTGCGACGTCGTCCTGGCCGGCGGCGCGGAGGCGGCGATGTCCCCGACCGCGATGGCGAGCCTCGCCACGGCCGGGGCGCTCTCCACGCGCACCGACGACCCCGCGTCCGCCTCCCGCCCGTTCGACGCCGACCGGGACGGGTTCGTCGCGGGGGAGGGCGCGGCCATGCTGGTGCTGGAGCGGGTCGAGGACGCGCGGGCACGCGGCGCCCGGGTCCGGGCCCGGGTCTCCGGGTTCGGCGCGTCCGCCGACGGCCACCACGCCTCGGCGCCCGACCCGACGGGCGGCGGTGCCGAGCGGGCCGTCCGGGCCGCGCTCGCCGACGCGGTGCTGGAGCCGGGCGACGTCGACCACGTCAACGCGCACGGCACCTCCACCCCCCTCAACGACATCACCGAGGCCACGGTGATCCGCCGGGTGTTCGGCGAGAGGCCCGCCGTCACCTCCACCAAGGGCGTGGTCGGCCATCTGCTGGGCGCGGCCGGCGCGGCCGAGGCCGTCTACACGGTGCTCGCCGTCGAGCAGCGGCTCGTCCCGCCGACCGCCAACCTGACCAGCCTCGACCCGGGCATCGGGGTCGACGTCGTCGCCAAGGACGCCCGGCCGATGGAGATCGGCGCCGCGGTGAACAACTCCTTCGGCTTCGGCGGCCAGAACGCGGTGATCGTGGTGACTCCCGCATGACGGACGCCACCGTGGCCACGGCCACCAGTGACACCGGCACCGCCGCGCCGGCGGGCCGTTCCGTGCTCGTCACCGGCGGGAACCGCGGTATCGGACTGGCCGTCGCCCGTTCGCTCGCCGCGCGGGGCGACCGGGTGGCGGTCACGTACCGCACCGGCGAACCCCCGGCGGGGTTCCTCGCGGTGCGCTGCGACGTCACCGACGAGGAGCAGGTGGCGCGCGCCTTCAAGGAGGTCGCGGCCGCCCAGGGCCCGGTCGAGGTGCTGGTCGCCAACGCCGGGATCGCCCGGGACGGACTGCTGCCGGCCCTCGCCGACGACGCCGTCGACGCGGTGCTCGACACCAATCTGCGGGCGGTCATGCGGGTCGCCCGGCACGCCTCCCGGGCCATGATCGGGGGCCGCTGGGGCCGGATGGTGCTGATCTCCTCCGCCGTCGCGTTCACCGGCTCGCCGGGCCAGACCGCCTACACCGCCGCCAAGGCGGGCCTGGTCGGCCTGGCCCGCTCCCTGGCCTGGGAACTCGGCGGCCGCGGCATCACCGTCAACGTCGTCGCCCCCGGCCTCGTCGAGACGGACATGCTGCGCGAGGTGCGCCCGGCCCGGCTGGAGCAGTACCTGTCGATGACCCCGCTCGGCCGCGCCGCGACCCCCGACGAGGTGGCCGCGGCCGTGCGGTTCCTCACCAGCGAGCAGGCCACGTACATCACCGGCGCCGTGCTGCCGGTCAGCGGTGGGCTGGGCATGGGCCACTGACGTCCCGTGCCACCGGAACCCACCACCACGCGCGAGCACAGGAAAGGGAAACCATGCCAGTCGGTGTCCTGTCGATCGGTTCCCACACCCCGGACAGGGTGGTCGACAACAAGCAGATCAGTTCCTGGACGGGAATGCCGGAGTCCTGGGTGACCGAACGCACCGGGGTGCTCCAGCGGCGCTACGCCGGGCCGGGCACGACCACGTCCGACCTCGCCGTGCCGGCCGCGGACGAGGCGCTCGGGGCGCTCGGGCCCGACGCGCGCAGGCGGCTCGGGGCCCTGATCGTGGCGACGAGCACGCCGGACGTGCCGCAGCCGTCCACGGCCGCGATCCTCCAGCACAAGCTGGGCCTGTCCTCCCTGCCCGCCTTCGACATCAACGCCGTCTGCAGTGGTTTCCTGTACGGCCTCGCGGTCGCCGAGGGGCTCGTCGCCGCCGGCCGGCACGGCGACCACGTCCTGCTCGTCGGCGCCGACATGTTCTCCACGATCATGGACCGGACGGACCGGCGCACGGTGAGCCTGTTCGGTGACGGCGCGGGGGCCGTCGTCCTCGGCGAGGTGCCCGAGGGGTACGGCCTGCGGTCGGTGCACCTGGTCACGGACGGGGAGTTCCACCACTACGTCGGCGTGGAGGCCGGCGGGACGCGGACCCCGTTGGACGCCGAGGCCCGCGCGGCCGGGAAGCATTACTTCCGCATGGACGGCCGCGCGGTGCGCGACTACGCGCTGTCGGTCCTGGCCAAGCTGACCGCCCAGACGCTCGACGACACGGGGCTCGCCCTGGAGGACGTCGACCGGTTCGTCTTCCACCAGGCGAACACCAGGCTGCTGGAGACCTTCGTGGCCGACGCCGGCATCGACCCCGCACGCGTCGCCTACACGGCACCGCACCTGGGCAACACGGTCGCCGCCTCCGTACCGCTCACGCTGCACGCCACGCACCGCGACCGGCCGCTGCGGCGCGGCGAGCGGGTGCTGCTGGCCTCGGTGGGCGGCGGCATGACGGCGGGCGCGGCCCTGCTCACCTGGTACTGACGCCCCCCACCGCACGACAACGACACCCACGCAGCGAAGGAGAAGCCATGAGGCTGGAGGGACGGACCGCCGTCATCACCGGCGGCACGCGGGGCCTGGGCCGGGCGATCGCCGAGGCGTTCCTCGCGGAGGGCGCCTCGGTGGTGGCCGCCGCGCGCAACCCCTACGACATCAAGGAACTCGCGGACGACCACGAGGGCCGCCTGCTGTACCAGTACACCGACGTCACCGACGAGCGGTCGGTGGACGAGCTGATGACCGCCGCCTGCGAGGCGTACGGGGGCGTCGACATCCTGGTCAACAACGCCGGCGTCAGCCGGGACGGCAAGATCGCCCGGCTGTCGGTGGCCGACTGGAACACCACGCTGGCCACCAACCTCACCGGTGTGTTCCTGTGCACCCGGGCGGTGATCGGCCCGATGACCACCCCGGACAAGCCGGCGGGACCGGGCGGGCGCATCATCAACGTGTCGTCCTGCGTGGCCGGGCGGGCCGCGGCCGGCGCCGGCGCGTACAGCGCGAGCAAGGCGGCCGTGGAGATGTTCACCCGCACCTCGGCGGTCGAGCTGGCTTCCAGGAACATCCGCGTCAACTGCCTCTCGCCCGGCTACATCGACGAGGGCATGGGCAAGGAGCTGGCCGCCAACGAGCGCGCCTGGGAGAGCTACCGCGGCCGGCTGCTGTCGGACCGGCTGGGCCGTCCGGAGGAGGTGGGCGCCGCGGCCGTCTTCCTGGCCTGCGGCGAGAGCTCGTACGTCAACGGCACGGTGGTCGAGGTCAACGGGGGCCTGCTGTGGGCGGCGTGACGGACCGCCGGGCCGGGGAGCCGGTACTCGTCGTCGGCGCGGGCCCGGTCGGCCTGGTCCTGGCGTGCGAGCTGCTCCAGCAGGGCGTGGCCGTACGGGTCGTGGACGCCGGCCGGCGCGGCGACCCGCGGCACTCCCGGGCCAATGTCGTCTGGCCCCGCAACCTCGAACTGCTGGACCGCGTCGGGGTGACCGGCGACCTGCTGGACATCGGCCACCGGCTGGCGGGGACGGCGTTCTACTCGCGCGGCCGGCGGCTGGCGACGGCCTGGATGAGCAGACTGCCCGACTCTCCGTACCCGTTCGCGCTCACCCTCTCGCAGAACGACACCGAGTCCGTGCTGCGCGCCAGGGTGGCCGCGCTGGGCGGCTCCGTCGAGGACGGGGTGCGGCTGACCGCCCTCGACCAGGCGGACGGGGTGCCGTCGGTGAAGCTGGAGCACGACAGCGGCCGGGTCGAGGAGCTCCGGCCGGGCTGGCTCGTCGGCGCGGACGGGGCGCACAGCACCGTCCGCAAGGAACTGGGCATCGCCTACGACGGACCGCCCGTCGACGTGTCGTTCGCCATCACCGACGCCCGGCTGACCACCAGCCTGTCCGAGGACCTGTCCCACTACTGCTACGCCCCGAGCGGCGCGATCGTGCTGGGCCCGATGGGCGGCGGGGTGCACCGCATCGCGCTGAACGTGCCGCACGACGCCTACGACGAGGACGCTCCGCCGCCGCGCGCGCTGTTCCAGGAGGCCGTCGACGACCGGGCGGCCGGCCGGAGCCGGGTCGAGGAACTGCTGTGGAGCGGCTCGTTCCGGGTGCGGGTGCGGATCGCGTCCACGTTCCGCAGCCGCCGCTGCTTCCTGGCCGGCGACGCCGCCCACGTGATCAGCCCGGCCGGCGGCCAGGGCATGAACACCGGCATGCAGGACGCGTTCAACCTGGCGTGGAAGCTGTCCGGGGTGCTCCGCGGCGAGTTCGGGGAGGGCATCCTCGACTCCTACGACAGCGAGCGGCGTGCCGTCTCCCACCAGGTGGCCCGGTCCACCCAGTGGCTGACCAAGGCCGGCCTGGTCGGCACGCCCGCGAAGGTGGCGCTGCGTGACGCGGCGTTCCGCGCGGCGGACCGCACGGGCGTGTTCCAGCGCCGGATCGCCCCCCAGCTCGGCCAGACGGCCGTCAGCTACGGCGACGACCGGCATCCGCGGCTGCCGGTGAAGGTCGCGGGCCCGGCCGGCGCGAACGCCCCGGCGCTGTCGGCCGAGGGCTGGCCGGTGATCGACCGGGACCGGCACACCGTCCTGCTGTGGCCCGGCACGCGGACCCCGCCGGCCGGCTGGCCGGGCGCCCGCGACCGGGTGCGCGGCGCGCTGCCCGAGGGCACGCCCGTGCTGGACCTCACGCGCGCGGTCCCGGCGGGTCTCGCCCGGGCGCTGGGGCCGCGGCCGGCCGTGGCCGTGGTCCGCCCCGACGGCCACCTCCTGGCCCGGCTGGATCCCACGAGGCCGCAGGAGACCACGCGGCTGCTCGCCCGAGCGGCCCACGCAAGGAGTCAGCCATGACGAACCGTCCCGACCCCCACCCGCTCGCCGCGGACCACGACCGCCCCGTCGTGGCGTTCTTCGACGCCGACGAGACGCTCATCGCGATGAAGACGCCGTTCTCCCTGCTGCGCTGGCGGTTGCGCCGCCAGGGGGACATCACGGGCGCCGCCTACGAGCGGGCCGTGGAGCCGCTGCGCCGGCTGGCGTCGATGGGCGTCACACCGGTCGAGGTGGTGGCCAGGTTCTACGAGCTGCACGCGGGCATCCCCTGGGACGACGTGGTCGCCGAGGCCCGGGACTGGTACGCCGACCTGCGCGAGCACGGCGCGCCGTTCATCGAGCCGACGGTCGCCCGGCTGCGCCGCCACCAGCAGGCGGGCCACCGCACGGTGGTGGTCTCCGGTTCCTGGCCGGCGACGCTGCACCCCATCACCGACGACCTGGGCATCGACCTGGTCCTGTGCACCGAGCCCGACCTGGACGCGGAAGGCCGGATGACCGGCGCGATCAGGCACGCGATGTTCGGCCCGGCCAAGGCCGACGCGGTCCGCGAGGCGCTGGCGAAGTTCGGCGCGGACCCGGCGGACTGCTACGCGTACGGCGACGACCCGGGCGACCTGACCATGCTCGGCATGGTCGGCCACCCCACGGTGGTCGGCGCGAACCCCCGCATGACCGAACACGCCGCCCAGCACGGCTGGCCCACCCTGCCGGCCACCCTGGCCGCGGGGACCCGCCGCCAGCACGTGTAGCGCGGCTCGCCGCAGCCACCCGGGTGGGCGGCGGCCCCGCGAGGGGGGGCCGCCCACGGGGGTGTTCAGCGAGGGCCGGCCGGTTCCGGGAGAGCGTCCAGCTCCGCCAGGGCGTCCGGCGGCAGGGTCAGGGAGCCGGCCGCGACGTTGTCCTCCAGGTAGCGCCGGGTCTTCGTGCCCGGGATGACCCCGACGTGCTCGCCCTGGGCCAGCACCCACGCGATGGCCACCTGCGCCACGGTCGCGCCCAGCCGGTCGGCGACGGCCCGCACCCGGTCCACGATGGCCTGGTTAGCGGCGATGGCCTCGGGCTGGAACCGCGGCAGGCGGTGCCGTCCGTCCGCCTTCGGCAGGTCGCCCGGGCCGGCGATCAGACCGGACAGGAAACCCCGGCCCAGCGGCGCGAACGCGATGAAGGCGATGCCCTCGCGCGCGCAGTGGTCGACCACCCCGTCGGTCAGGGCGTCACGGCTCCACAGGGACAGTTCGCTCTGCACCGAGGCGACCGGGTGCACCGCGTGGGCGCGGGCGATCTCGTCCGGCGACGCCTCGGACAGCCCGAGCGCGCCGGCCTTGCCCTCCTTCACCAGCTCCGCCAGCGCGCCCCAGCTCTCCTCGACCGGCACCCGCGGGTCGATGCGGTGCAGCTGGTAGAGGTCCACGTGGTCCACGCCCAGCCGCCGCAGGCTCGCCTCGAACGCGCCGCGCAGGTACTCCGGCCGGCCGTCCCGGTGGCTGCGGTAGGTCACCGGGTCGTCGACCACCAGTCCGCCCTTGGTGGCGAGCAGCACCTCGTCACGGTGGCCCCGCAGGGCCTTCCCCACCAGGACCTCGTTGGTGAAGGGGCCGTACTGGTCGGCCGTGTCGATCAGATCGACGCCGAGTTCGACGGCGCGGCGGATCACCGCGATGGACTCGTTCTCGTCCCGCCCCTCCTCGTCGTACCCCCAGGACATCCCCATGCAGCCGAGTCCCACGGCCGCGAACGACCGTTCCGTGCCGCCCAGTCGGATCCTGCGCATCGCCGTACGCACCACCTTTCCCCGCGTCGCTGTGAAGCGTCGGTCACCGTCACCCGCCGTCGAGTGGCAGGCCAACGTCTTTATACAGAACTCTGGCATACGTCGTTGACAGCGGGTCTGCTGAGTACCCTACTCTGTGCCAGAGTTCTGCTACATCGCTGACAACTACCTGACAACAGACAACAGACAGAGGTGATCCACCATGTCCACCGGCAACCCGCGGGCCACCCTCGCCGCGGCGTGCGTGGTCGGCCCGCTCATGACCCTGGTGGTGACCGGCCCCTCCGTGGCCGTCCCCGACATCGGCGCCGACCTGCACAGTTCCCTTGCCGCCGCCCAGTGGGTGGTCGACGGTTACATGCTGACCGCGTCCAGCAGCCTCGCGGCGATGGGCTCGCTGGCCGACCGCGTCGGCCATCGCCGCATGTTCACCTGGGGCATGGCGTTCTTCGCCTTCTGGATGACCGTGTCCGGACTGGCGAACAGCATCCTGCTGCTCGACCTGGCCCGTGCGATCGCCGGCTTCGGCAGCGGCGCCGCGCTCGCCTCCATCACCGCGATCCTCGCCCAGGCCTTCGACGGCACGGCCCGCGCCAAGGCCTTCGGCCTCTTCGGCACGTTCCTCGGAGCAGGTCTCGCCTTCGGCCCGGCCTTCGGCGGCGCCCTGGTCAACCTGTGGGGCTGGCGCTCGGTCTTCCTGGTCCTGGCCGCCGTCTCCGCGCTCGTCCTGCTGAGCACCCCGCTGCTGCCGCGCTCCGCCCCCAACAAGGGCCCGCGCTTCGACTGGGCCGGCAGCCTGCTCTTCGGCGCCGGCGTCGCCCTGTTCGTGCTCGCGCTGGTCGAGGGCCCCGGCCGGGGCTGGAGCGACCCGATGGTGCTCGTCGCCGCCGTCGGCTGCCTGGTGCTGATCACGGCGTTCGTGACGGTGGAGCGCCGCACACAGAACCCGATGTTCGACCTCGGCCTGTTCGCCCGGCCGCAGTTCCTCGCCGTCTGCCTGGTGCCGCTGGTGCTGGCCTTCAGCTTCGTCGCCCTCGTCATCGTGCTCCCGCCGTACCTCACCTCCACGAGCGGGATGTCGGCGCTGCGCATCGGCGTGGTCCTGCTGCTGCTCACCGGCCCGTCGCTCGTGATGCCCGCGCTCACCGGCCTGGTGGCGCAGAAGTTCTCCCAGCGCACCCTGTTCGTCGTGCTGCTGGCCTGCTCCGCGGCGGGTGCCGCCTGGCTGACGCTGGTCGACCCGGGCGCCTCCGCCCCGGCCCTGGCCGGGCCGCTGCTGCTGCTCGGCATCGGCTACGGCATCTCGCTCGGCATCCTCGACGGCGCGGCGGTCTCGGCGGTCGAGCCGGAGCGGATGGGCATGGCGGCGGGCATGTTCAACACCGTCAGGCTCGCCTCCGACGCGGTCTCCATGGCCGGTCTGGGCACCCTCGTCACCGCGCTGACCAAGGCCGCCCTCGACGGCGACAAGGTCTCCGCCTACCCGGGCGGCGCCGGCGAGCTGACGTCCCGGGCGCTCCAGGGCGGTCTGACCGAGGCCGTCGGGACCCTGCCGGCCGGTGCCGTGCGGGACGGGGTCGCGACCGCGATGTCCGACGCGTACGCCAGCGGTCTGCACACCACGATGTGGTTCGTCGCGGCGGCGTGCGCGGTCAGCGCGGTCGTGGTCGGCGGCCTGCTCTCGGGCAAGCGGCAGGCACGGGAGGCGGCCGGTGACACCGCCGAGGCGGCCGCCCCGGCACCCGAGCCCGCCTCCACCCACTGACAGGGGACCGTCACATGACCCAGACCGCCCTCGGACCCGTCGAGGTCCTGCCCCCCTACGTCGGACAGCAGCTGGTGGAGCGGCTCGGTATCGAGATCACCGTCTGCGAGCCGGACCTGGTGGTCGGCACCATGCCGGTGGACGGCAACCGCCAGCCCGTCGGCCTCCTGCACGGCGGCGCCAACGCCGTCCTCGCCGAAACACTCGGGTCGCTCGCGGCCTGGGTGCACGCGGGCGCCGACCGGATCATCGTGGGCCAGGAGCTGTCCTGCACCCACCACGCCGGCGCCCGCACGGGCAAGGTCACCGGTGTCTGCCGTCCGCTGCACGTGGGCACGCACACCGCCACGTACGAGATCGTCGTCTCCGACGAGCAGGGCCGGCGCACCTGCACGGCCAGACTCACCTGCGCGATCCCGCCGGCCCGGCGGCGGAGGCCCCGGTGAGGGCCTCCTCCCCGGCACGGCGGTCCGCCCGTGGTCAGCCTGCGGTCACTCCTTCGCCCTCTGTCGTATGCGAGACTGTTGACATGGCGAACACGACGGAGACGGTCGCCGCAGGCCGGCTCGGGCACACGATCAAGAGGGCCGAGCAGGCCCTCATCGCACGCAAGTCGCACGTGCTGCGGGAATACGACCTGACGGTGCCGCAGTATTCGGTCCTGCTGCTGCTGTCGGTCTCCGACGGCATGTCCGCGGCACAGCTGGCGCGGGAGTGCATGGTCACCCCGCAGACGATGGCCACGGTGCTGACCAACCTGGAGAAGGCCGGACTGGTCGTCCGCGAGCCCTCCGAGCTGCACCAGAAGGTGGTGGTCAACCGGGCGACCCGGGCGGGCCGCGCCGTGGCGAAGAAGGCGGACAAGGCGGCCTTGCGGGTCGAGGGTTCGCTCAGTGCGGAGTTCACGCCGGAGGAACGGGCCCGCCTCGAGGAATACCTGGAGCGGGCAATTGCCGTACTGAATTCACTGGACTGAATTCCCGGCGCCGCGTCCCGAAGGCCGCGTAAAGGCGGCGGTGGTTGTGCTTGTACAAGCACAAGCCGGGGACCCGGCGGCCCACGGACAGGTTCAGGCCAATCACCCGGCGTGAGGAACCCTGGCCCGTGCCCGGACACCC
>NZ_JBEYRP010000005.1:408105-420365 GCF_040704085.1 Streptomyces sp. NPDC047841 | reverse complement strand
GGCGCGTTCGTCTACACGGCGGCCATCTCCGGCCTCGAAGGGAACTCCCCCTCCCCGGCCCCCTACGTCCACGCCTACAACGCAGCGGGCCAGGAAATCTACAACCAGCAGACGGAACCCACCGCCAAGCAGTAACACCCGTCGCCGCAAGCCCTCGCCGCGGCCCCGGCACCCTGCCCGGGGCCGCAGCGACCACAACGACCACGCACTCCCCCCCCCCAAACGCGGGCCCGGCACGTCCAGCCCTGCCCCCCATCCCCCTCGGGAGACCACTGCGAAGCCTCGGGCACCATGGCCTGTCACCACGGCGGTGAACCATCACATCCCCACCTCGTGACAACCCGACACCACACCACAAGACGCGGACCAGAACCCAGTTGGACACACAGCTGCGTCGATCCGATCGACGCACTTGATCCGAGTGCCCGAAGGACCCGTTCTACCGGGTGCGACGCGACGACTACGAGATCTGCTTCGTGCCCGGCGCAGGTGAGGACCTGGCGGAGGTGGACGACGTCGACATGTGGGTGATCCTGGACGACGGCGACCGTTGGTCTGGCACGGTGTACACCTTGGATGTGGTGCGGCGGAACATGGATCGCCGGCGTGACACGGGTGAGTGCCTTGACGGCAGCTACTTCTGGGTCTGGGATGGCCTGATCGTCCGTGACCCGGGCATCCCTGCCATGGTCCGTGTCATCGACCATCTTGTGAGCACGGGCGAGTACCGTACGACGCTGCGCCACGTGGGGCCGGAAGAGGACCTGGACTGAGAAGACCCCCGTCCGGGGTCGGTGCGGGCCCTCGTGCCGCAAAGTCATGCTTACTTCTTCTTGCCCTGGGTCTTGCCGGGGATCTTGGGGAGCTGGGTCTTCGCTGGTGAGAGGCGGTGTCCCTGCGTACGTGGTGGTCGTCGTCGGTCGTTGCCGGTCACTGTTGAGCGCCCTCGGACGGCCCAGAGACGGCCCAGCTTCGCCGCGCTCGCCTGACGGCCGGCGCCTTCGATGTGACCCGTCTGGTCCTCAGCCGACGACAGTCAGCCACGACGGCGGGTGCGTCGGGCGATCACGCACGCGTAGGCCTCGCTGCCCCCCCACCGACCTCAGCCACGCTGCCAGCTCCTTCACCTCCGAGCTTGACGCTGATGTCGTGCGCTGTGCGATAAGCGGAGGCCAGTACCTGCCACAGCGTGAGTCTGGCGAGTCTGTGTTGTTCCCTGATGAGTGCGCCCGTGTGGTCATCGTCCCGAGACGGCATGGAGCCTCCGTTCTGAACACCCGAGGGAACGGTACCCGCGTAGCTCCACGGGTACGTCGCTTCCGTTCTCACCGCCCGGGTGCGGTCGCGTGTGATCGGCTGACTCCGACCGCGGCGCGCTGGCTGGAGCCGCGGAGGGCCGAGTCGGAGCGGATCACCGGGCACCCCGTGCGCAGCGCGTACAAGCTGCCGGGCGAGCCGGACGCGTGGCCGAAGGCGGACGTGATCGCGGTGGCGCCCGCGACCTTCAACACGGTCAACGCGTGGGCGCTCGGTATCACGCGTGACTTCGTCGTCGGCGTCGTCGCCGAGGGCATCGGCAAGGGCATTCCGATGGTCGCCATGCCGTGCGTGAACGCGGCCTACGCGCAGCACCGGCAGTTCGAGCGGAGCATCGCCGAACTGCGCGAAACGGGTGTACGCGTCCTGTACGGCGAGGGCGGCTTCGTACCGAACCGGCCAGGGGAGGGCGAGCCGCGTGAGTACCCGTGGCACCTGGTCCTCGGTGCGGTCGAGGAGATCGTCGCGGGGCGGTAGCCGCAGTGGGCCGGCGCCGTCACGTCCGGCGGAGCGGCCGAGCGGTCCGGGGGCGGCCCTACGGCAGGCCGGGGACAGGGGCAAGCCCCCTGCCCGCGAGAAACCCGCAGGCAAGGGGCTTGATCGAACAGGGTTACTTCTTCTTGCCCTGGTTCTTGACCGCCTCGATCGCAGCTGCCGCCGCCTCCGGGTCCAGGTACTTGCCGCCGGGGGTGACCGGCTTGAAGTCGGCGTCCAGCTCGTAGTAGAGCGGGATGCCCGTCGGGATGTTCAGGCCCGCGATGTCCGCGTCGGAGATGCCGTCCAGGTGCTTGACCAGGGCGCGCAGGCTGTTGCCGTGGGCGGCGATCAGGACCGTGCGGCCGGTCAGCAGGTCGGGGACGATCGCGTCGTACCAGTACGGGAGCATCCGGAAGACGACGTCCTTCAGGCACTCCGTGCGCGGGCGCAGCTCCGGCGGGATCGTCGCGTAGCGCGCGTCGTGGGCCTGGGAGAACTCCGAGTCGTCCGACAGCGGCGGGGGCGGGGTGTCGTACGAGCGGCGCCAGAGCATGAACTGCTCCTCGCCGAACTCGGCCAGCGTCGCCGCCTTGTCCTTGCCCTGGAGGGCGCCGTAGTGGCGCTCGTTCAGGCGCCAGGAGCGGTGGACCGGGATCCAGTGGCGGTCCGCGGCCTCCAGCGCCAGCTGGGCCGTGCGGATCGCGCGCTTCTGGAGGGACGTGTGGACCACGTCGGGGAGGAGATCGGCGTCCTTCAGGAGCTCGCCACCGCGGACCGCCTCCTTCTCGCCCTTCTCGTTCAGGTTCACGTCCACCCAGCCGGTGAACAGGTTCTTCGCGTTCCACTCGCTCTCGCCGTGGCGGAGGAGGATCAGCTTGTACGGTGCGTCGGCCATGGCCTTGAGCCTACCTAAGGGGGATGGGGGCCGTGTCGGGCACGGGGGCCCGGGCCCGGCCGACCGGGCGGCGTCGTACCCCGCTCCGCCCGCTCGTGGCCCGATTGACGCGAACCGCTAATTGACTGGCGTCCCCCAGGCCCCCACTCGTAATTTGTGATCACCGCCTGAGCTGCTTACCCACGTGGGGGATCCTCGATGTCACCAGCCCGTGTGAGACGCGCTGTCCACGAATCCGTCTCCGGGCTCCCCAGGGAGTTCTGGTGGCTGTGGACCAGCACCCTCGTCAACCGGCTGGGCGCGTTCGTGGCCACGTTCATGGCCCTGTACCTCACGCTCGACCGTGGCTACTCCGCCTCGTACGCCGGTCTCGTCGCCTCCCTGCACGGGCTCGGCGGGGTCGTCTCCTCGCTGGGCGGCGGGGTGATGGCCGACCGGCTCGGCCGGCGGCCCACGCTGCTCGTCGCGCAGACCGCCACCGCCGCCTCGGTCGCCCTGCTCGGCTTCATGACCGACCCGGTCGCCATCGCCGCCGTCGCCTTCCTCGTCGGCATGGCCTCCAACGCCTCCCGGCCGGCCGTGCAGGCGATGATGGCCGACATCGTCCGCCCCGAGGACCGGGTGCGGGCGTTCTCCCTCAACTACTGGGCGATCAACCTGGGCTTCGCCGTCTCCTCCATGGCCGCCGGGTTCATCGCCGAGTTCAGTTATCTCGCCGGGTTCCTGATCGAGGCCGGGATGACCCTGGCCTGCGCGGTCGTCGTCTTCGCCAGGGTGCCGGAGTCGCGGCCGGCGGTCACGGCCAAGCAGGCGCAGGACAGCGTCAGCCTGCGCACGGTGCTGCGGGACGGGCGGTACATGGCCGTCGTCGGCCTGTCCTTCCTCGTCGCCCTGGTCTTCCAGCAGGGCTCGGTCGGACTGCCGGTGGCGATGGGCCGGGCCGGGTTCTCCCCGGCCGACTACGGCCTCGCCATCGCCGTCAACGGCATCCTGATCGTCGCCCTCCAGATCCCCGTCACCCGGTTCATCGAGCACCGCGACCCGCGCACCCTCCTGGTCGCCTCCTCGCTGCTCGCGGGATACGGCTTCGGGCTGACCGCGTTCGCCGGCTCGGTCGGCGTCTTCATGGTCACCGTGTGCGTGTGGACGCTGGCCGAGATCGTCAACGCCCCGACCCAGACGGGCCTCGTCGTCCGCCTGTCCCCGGTCCACGGCCGCGGGCGCTACCAGGGCATGTACACCCTCTCCTGGTCCGTCGCCGCCCTGGTCGCGCCCCTGATGTCGGGCGTGGTCATCGACCACCTCGGCGCCGGGTGGCTGTGGGGGACGTGCGCGGTGGTGGGGATGGCGGCCGGGCTCGGCTACGGCGTCCTCATGCGCCGCCTGCCCCCGGAGCGGCCGGCCCCGGCCCCGGTCCCGGCCCCGGCACCGGCCGACACCGCGGCCGAGGTCGGTACGGCCTAGATCTGCCCCGGACCCGGCCCCCGAGCACGACCCGGACCCCGAGCACGCCCCGGACCGGTTACGGGCCCGCGCGTACGCCTCCGGCCGCCCGGCCGCCCGGCCGCCCGGCCGCCCGGCCGCCCGGCCGCACGGTCAGCCAGTGACCCCGGATCAGCAGATCCGCTGGCCGACGCGGAACGCAGCGGGTGCCCGCCGGCCGAGCGGAAGGCAGCGGGTGCCCGACCGCCGACGAGCAAGGAAAGCGCGGAGTGTCCGACCGCCGACGCGCAAGGAAAGCGCGGAGTGTCCGACCGCCGACGAGCAAGGAAAGCGCCGGGTGCCTGTCCGCCGCCGCGCAAGGAGAGCGCGGAGTGTCCGACCGTCGACGCGCAAGGAAAGCGCCGGGTGCCTGTCCGCCGACGCGCAAGGAAAGCGCGAGGTGTCCGTCCGCCGACGCCGAAGGCGCGCCCGCGCTCACGCCTCCAGCGTCACCGGGTGCACCTCGTCCGCCCGGTGGCCGGCGCGCTCGTGGACGCGCTGGACCGCTTCCGCCGAGGGCGCTTCGGAGAGGCAGTAGACGATGCCGGACTCCGGGTCCGCCCAGGCGTGCTGGAAGTGCACGGACTCGTCCGCCTCGATGGCGAGGTCGGCCCGGTGCGCCTCCATCAGCTGGTCGGCCGTGATGCCCTCCATGCCGCGGTGCACGTCGATGAACTTCGCCATGGCCCCGCCACCTCCTGTTGCCGGCTGCCGTCCCACCCGCTCCTTCCATGCTGCGCCCGGGGTGCGGGAGGGGCATCCGGTACGACGTACGACGGGGGCCGGTGCGAGACGCGCTCACACCGGCCCGGACGCGCCGTTCAGCCGCACTGGCAGGGGTTGCCCGACTGGCAGCCGCAGCCGCAGCCGGAGCCGCAGCCGCACGCGCCGAACAGCGGAAGGGTCCTGATCTCGGCGGGCTGCCCGGTCTCGCGCTCCTGCGTCGGGTCGGGCGTGGTGCTGGGGGATTCGGCCATGGGTCCCTCCTAGACCTGGGGCAGGGTGCCCTCGCCCATTTCATGCCCGTCGCGCCGGGCGCATCAACGGCGCACGGAGGCGTTCGCGGACCCGGACGTTCCCGGCCCGGACCGGGTCACACCCCCTCGGTGCCCGTCACCGGCTGGATGTCCGCCTGCAACTCGTCCGCGTGCTCGCCGGTCACCAGGTAGACCACGCGCTTGGCGACGGCCACGGCGTGGTCGGCGTACCGCTCGTAGTAGCGGCCCAGCAGGGTGACGTCCACGGCCGTCTCGATGCCGTGCTTCCAGCGCTCGTCGATCAGGTGCTGGAAGAGCGTGCGGTGCAGCAGGTCCATGTCGTCGTCGTCCTGCTCCAGCTGGAGGGCGAGGTCGACGTCCTTGGTCACGAGCACTTCGGCCGCCTTGGCCATCAGGCGCTGCGCGAGCTGGCCCATCTCCAGGATGGTGGCGTGCAGGTCGTACGGAACGGCCCGGTTCGGGAAGCGCAGCCGCGCGAGCTTCGCCACGTGCTGGGCGAGGTCGCCCGAGCGCTCCAGGTCGGCGGACATCCGCAGCGACGTGACGACGATCCGCAGGTCCGTCGCCACCGGCTGCTGCCGGGCCAGCAGGGCTATCGCCCGGGCCTCCAGGTCGTGCTGGAGCTCGTCGACCTTCTTGTCGGCCTCGATCACGCTCTCGGCCAGCTTGAGGTCGGAGTCGAGGATGGCGGTCGTGGCGCGCCCGATCGCCGATCCGACCAGCCGGGCCATCTCCACCAGTCCGTCGCCGATCGAGTCCAGTTCCTCGTGGTACGCGTCCCGCATCAGGGTTCCCTCTCATCGGTGTGCTTGGTCCCCACGCTCCCACGTTGTGCCCCGCACCCGTCCGTTTCCGCCATCCCAAATGAACCGGTACTGGCTGCAAGGTGAACTCTGGGCGACGAGTGTTCGAGGTCGCACGGTGACGGCTGTGGTCATGTCGTACCCCATGCCTAACCTGGGGGCATGGACGTGAACGCGGCGGTCGCCGCAGCGGCAGCGATCGCCGGGGTGCTCACCGGTGTCATCGCCGTGCTGGCGTTCCGCTGGAGCGAACGCGACCAGAAGCGACCGACCAGGACTTCCTTGCACACTGATCCCGTACTCCCGCCCGGCGTGGACACCGTACTGTCCGTGCTCCGCTCCTCCGCCGTCGTCCTCGACGAGGCCGACGCCGTGGTCAAGGCCAGTTCCGCCGCCTACGCCCTCGGGCTGGTCCGCGGCGGCAAGCTCTCGGTGGAGCCCATGCTCCAGATGGCCCGGGACACCAGACGGGACGGGGAGATACGGCAGGTCGAGCTGGACCTGCCCCGGCGCGGCACCGGACGGGGCGAGGCCCTCGCCGTCTCCGCGCGCGTGGCCCCGCTCGGCTCCCGCCTGGTCCTGCTGCTGGTCGAGGACCTGACCGAGGCCCGCCGGATCGAGGCGGTGCGCCGTGACTTCGTGGCGAACGTCAGCCATGAGCTGAAGACGCCCGTCGGCGCCCTGTCCCTGCTCTCCGAGGCGGTGATGGACGCCTCCGACGACCCGGAGGCGGTGCAGCGCTTCGCCGGCCGGATGCAGATCGAGGCGACCCGCCTGACCAACCTGGTGCAGGAGCTGATCGACCTCTCCCGGGTGCAGAACGACGACCCGCTGGAGGACGCCGAGCCCGTCCGGGTGGACGAGCTGGTCGCCGAGGCCGTGGACCGCTGCCGCCACCAGGCGGGCACGAAGCAGATCACGATGGCCTCGAACGTATGGGTGCCCGAAGGACCCGATCAGGAGGGTGGCGGGCGACGGGCGGACGGTACGGCTGACCTGCACGTCTGGGGCAACCGCGGCCAGCTGGCCGCAGCCCTGGGCAACCTGGTCGAGAACGCCGTCAACTACTCCCCGGCCCGCACCCGCGTCGGCATCGCCGCACGCCGGATCAGCGCGCCCGGCGGCGACATGATCGAGCTGGCGGTGACCGACCAGGGCATCGGCATCTCGGACAAGGACAAGGAGCGCATCTTCGAGCGGTTCTACCGCGTCGACCCGGCGCGCTCCCGGGCCACCGGCGGCACCGGTCTGGGTCTCGCCATCGTCAAGCACGTGGTCGCCTCGCACGGCGGGGAGGTCACGGTCTGGAGCGCCGAAGGCCAGGGCTCCACCTTCACCCTCAGGCTGCCGGAGGCGGGCGCGGCCCGCGACCGCGCACAGCAGCACCCCGACCTCGACGACGAGGCCGGACCCACCGATCCACCCCCGTACGCATCGCTTCCCGCCCCGGAGGTCCTTCCGTGACCCGTGTGCTCGTCGTCGAGGACGAGGAGTCCTTCTCCGACGCCCTGTCGTACATGCTCCGCAAGGAGGGCTTCGAGGTCGCCGTCGCGGCGACCGGCCCTGACGGCCTGGACGAGTTCGAGCGCAACGGCGCCGACCTGGTCCTCCTCGACCTGATGCTGCCGGGCCTGCCCGGCACCGAGGTCTGCCGCCAGCTGCGCGGCCGCTCCAACGTCCCCGTGATCATGGTGACCGCCAAGGACAGCGAGATCGACAAGGTCGTCGGGCTCGAGATAGGAGCCGACGACTACGTCACCAAGCCGTTCTCCTCCCGCGAGCTGGTCGCCCGCATCCGCGCGGTGCTGCGCCGGCGCGGCGAGCCGGAGGAGGTCACCCCGGCCGCGCTGGAGGCGGGCCCGGTCCGCATGGACGTCGACCGGCACGTGGTCACCGTCGGCGGCTCCAAGGTCGACCTGCCGCTCAAGGAGTTCGACCTCCTGGAGATGCTGCTGCGCAACGCGGGCCGTGTGCTCACCCGCATGCAGCTCATCGACCGCGTCTGGGGCGCCGACTACGTGGGCGACACCAAGACCCTCGACGTCCACGTCAAGCGCCTGCGCGCCAAGATCGAGCCGGACCCGGGCGCGCCGCGGTACCTGGTGACGGTGCGGGGCCTGGGCTACAAGTTCGAGCCGTAGACCGCGAGCGCTCCCAGCAGGGCGAGCGCTCGTCCGCATGCCGAAGGGCGGCACCCCGCGGGGGTGCCGCCCTTCGGCGTACGGCTGGTCAGTGGCCGGCGGCCGACGCCGACGCCGAGTCGTGCGGGGTGGCGGCCGCACCGGACGGGGTGGCCGACGGGCTCGTCCCGTGGCCGCTCGCCGGCTTGCCGGTGCCGGACGCGCTCGCGCTGCCGGACGGGGTGGCGGTCGCGCCGCCGGCACCGGCCGGGGCGGACGGGACCTGGCTCGGGCCCCACTTGTCGAAGTAGCTGGTGGCCGGGACGACGAAGGCGCGCAGGCTCACCTTGCCGGTCTTGCTGAAGGTGAAGGTGATCTTCTGGGCGTTGCCGTCCTGGACGGCCTCACGGCCGCTGGGCAGCGTCGCGGACGCGTTGCCCTTGCCGCCGAGGATCAGCGAGCCGTGCGCCGGAACGGTCAGGCTCTGGCCCTTGGCGGGCTTCAGCTCGGCGGACGTCCCGCTGCCGTCCAGCGCGATCGACTGGAGGGTCTGGTCGGTGCTCCCGGAGTTGAACACGGTCGCGGAGACCACCGCGGGGCCCGTCGACTGGAGGTCGGGCTGGGTGATGACCAGAGCGTTCTGGACCTTGATGTCGCCCACGCTGGCCGCCGCGTTGTCCGGCTTGACCTCCAGGGTCTGGGCGTTGTTTCCGGCGCCGCAGGCGGCGAGCGAGGCGATCGAGAAGACGATGGCGGAGGCGGCGAGGGCGCCGCGTCGAAGGCTGCTGCTCACGGCGGCGGCAACTCCTTGAACGCGCGGGCGGCCTTCCTTGTAAAGCCGCCCTAAGTGTCTGTCAGCGGCTTCAGGCTACCGAGCCGTTCCCGCGCCGTCGCACCCGACCCTCCCCCTGGCCGCGGGCTTCCCTCCGGCTGGGGGTACTCCGCGGGGCCCGCGTGACCCCGCGGCCGCATTGCGGAGCCGCTGGTCTGCCATTCACATAACGCGACGGCGACCGCCTCTCGGGCCCTCACAACGACGCCCGCGAAATTTCCGTGAAGGAATGCGCGAACCTCCCCGAAATTGATCACCATGCACCCCTCCGGCAGTCGTTGATCAATTCTGGATTCGTCTCGTACCCGGCCACGGCAACCGAACGGAGTAGCGGAAGTCGCATGCTTGAGGGTGGACAAACCGGGATGTTCCGCCACTTGGGACGGTCTCCCGGGACGTGTGGCGTAGGTGTTTCGCCCCGCCCGGAGAGCCCCTCCGACCTGCGAATACCCGGTTCCGGAGGCTCCCCGCAGCACGTTCCGGTTGCTGTTGTCAAGCCCTGAGATATGCCCTGACCTGCGAAAACGCCATTCAGAAGACGCCGTATCCGTGTTACCCTGGATAGCCACGGAAGGGGTACCTGTCACATGACGTTCAAGGTTGGCGACACCGTGGTCTATCCCCATCACGGGGCCGCGCTGATCGAGGCCATCGAAACTCGCCAGATCAAAGGCGTGGACAAGACCTACTTGGTGCTGAAGGTCGCCCAGGGTGACCTCACGGTGCGTGTGCCAGCGGACAATGCGGAGTTCGTCGGCGTGCGTGATGTGGTCGGTCAGGACGGGCTGGACCGGGTCTTCGAGGTGCTGCGCGCGCCGTACGCCGAGGAGCCCACGAACTGGTCCCGTCGCTACAAGGCAAACCTGGAGAAGCTCGCCTCCGGCGATGTCATCAAGGTCGCGGAAGTCGTACGTGACCTGTGGCGCCGCGAGCGCGAGCGTGGACTGTCCGCCGGTGAGAAACGCATGCTCGCCAAGGCCCGCCAGATCCTGGTGAGCGAACTGGCTCTCGCGGAGAACACGAACGAGGACAAGGCCGAGGCCCTGCTCGACGAGGTGCTCGCCTCCTGACGCGCAACGGCAGCGAACCTTCGCTTCCGGCACGCTCAGCACACTGAAATGCCGCGGTGCCCGATGACACTGATCCTGTCGCCGGGCGCTGCGGCATGTTGCGTCCCCGCGGCGGGCGCTCCCGGGAAGCCGGTGCCCCGGAAGCCGGCGGACCGACCCCCGGCACGCGATCACCCGATAATCGATCACCGGTCGACACCCGATCCCCCGGTACTCGATGTGCCGGCCCGGGCGGATGGCTCGACCAGGGTCACGGAAAGGGTCCGGTCAAGGCGTCGCGCCCGGCACTCCTCAGGCCATACCCACCTAGGTCGAGCACACAAACCTGACAGGAACCGATGTCTGACGAATCGCGCCCCACCCCCGCGCAGACCCCCGTCGCCGCCGTGATTCCCGCCGCCGGCCGGGGCGTACGGCTCGGCCCGGGCGCCCCCAAGGCGCTCCGCGCGCTGAACGGCACACCCATGCTCATCCACGCGGTCCGCGCCCTCGCCGCGTCCCGCCACGTCTCCCTCGTGATCGTCGTGGCCCCGCCGGACGGCGCCGCCGAGGTCAAGTTCCTGCTCGAGTCGCACGCGCTGCCGGAGCGGACGGACTTCCAGGTCGTCCCCGGCGGCGAGTCCCGCCAGGAGTCGGTCCGCATCGGCCTGGACGCCCTGCCGCCGCACTACCGGATCGTCCTCGTCCACGACGCGGCCCGGCCGCTGGTCCCGGTCGACACCGTCGACGCGGTGATCGAGGCCGTACGCGACGGCGCCCCCGCCGTGGTGCCCGCGCTGCCGCTGGCCGACACGGTCAAGGAGGTCGCGCCCGCGGCCGTGGCCGGCGACCCGGAGCCGGTCGTCGCCACCCCCGAGCGGGCCCGGCTGCGGGCCGTCCAGACCCCGCAGGGCTTCGACCGGGAAACCCTGGTCCGCGCCCACGAGAGCGTCACCGAGAACGTCACCGACGACGCGAGCATGGTGGAGCAGCTGGGGCTGCCGGTCGTGGCCGTCCCCGGCCACGAGGAGGCCTTCAAGGTCACCCGCCCCCTCGACCTGATCCTCGCCGAGGCGGTCCTGGCCCGCAGGAGGCTGACCGATGGCTTCTGAGGCCGGCTTCGTGCTTCCCCAGGTCGGCATCGGCACCGACATCCACGCCTTCGAAGAGGGCCGCGAGCTGTGGTGCGCGGGCCTGAAGTGGGAGGGGGAGGGGCCCGGCCTGGCCGGCCACTCCGACGCCGACGTCGTCGCCCACGCGGCCTGCAACGCCCTCTTCTCCGCCGCCGGGCTCGGTGACCTGGGGCAGCACTTCGGCACCGGACGCCCCGAGTGGTCCGGCGCGTCCGGGGTCACCCTGCTCACCGAGGCCGCCCGGATCGTGCGCGCGGCGGGCTTCACCGTCGGTAACGTCGCCGTCCAGGTGATCGGCCCCCGCCCGAAGATCGGCAAGCGGCGCGACGAGGCGCAGAAGATCCTCTCCGAGGCGGCCGGCGCGCCCGTGTCGGTCTCCGGCGCCACGACGGACGGGCTCGGCTTCCCGGGGCGCGGGGAGGGACTGATGGCGGTGGCCACGGCACTCGTGGTGCGCGTGAGCTGACGGCGTGGCAGGGTACCCACACGACCACCAGTGATCGTGTACTCCGGAGGGTGCCCATGTCCGCCGTACTGTCCGACCGCCTGAAGTCCGTGCTCGACGGCAAGGTGTTCGTCGTCCTCGGCACCGTCCAGCCCGACGGGAGCCCGCAGATGTCCCCGGTCTGGGTGAAGCGCGACGGCGACGACCTCCTGGTCTCCACGACGGTCGACCGCCGCAAGTACGACAACCTGGAGCGCGAGCCCCGGGTGACGGTCGTCGTCGTGAACCCCGACGAGCCGTACGAGTACGCCGAGATCCGCGGCACCGCCGAGACCACGACCGAGGGCGGCCAGGAACTCATCGACGAACTCAGCCGCAAGTACACCGGCAAGGACTACGCGGACTTCAACCCGGCCTCGGGCCAGGACGCCGAGCGGGTGGTCGTACGGATCCGGCCGCGGAAGGTCGTCGGGCGGTTGTGACGGTGGCCGCGGCCGGCCGGTGAGGACCGCGCCGCCCGCGCGCGTGTCGTGAGGCGGCGCGCTGGCCGGTGGCACTGTGCCGCGCGCAGGGTCGTGGGGCGGCGGGGTCGCCGGTGGTGACTGCGCCGCCCGTGGGCGGAGCCCGTTGTCGGGTGCGGTGGCCCGGCCTCGGGCGAGGACGCCGGACGGGTGGTTGTACGGGTCCGGTTGCGGGAGGTCGTCGGGCG